>NZ_PNDP01000051.1:0-11053 GCF_005886415.1 Pseudoalteromonas sp. S327
GATTTGAACCGACGACCTTCGGGTTATGAGCCCGACGAGCTACCAGGCTGCTCCATCCCGCGCCTGTAATTTCTTTGAAATAGTTTCGTGTTAATAACGAGCCTGTTTCGAAGAGAGCGCTATAATATAGGAATAAACTTATATTGCAAGGCTTTAACTAGTTAATTGTGTTCAACCGAACAAAAAGCAATCAACAAGCACTATAAATAGCTATCTCTGATGTGGGCTTATCATTTTTTGAAACTCCCAATCTGGGTGTCCCATTACAATAAAGTCAGGATTTTCAGTGCTCTCACGCTGGTTATAAGTAAGCGGATTAAATTCTGCATCGGTTATACACCCACCCGCTTCTTCTACAATAACTTGTGACGCGCCGGTATCCCACTCGCCTGTAGGACCAATTCGTAAAAAGCAGTCGGCTTTGCCCTCGGCAACTATACATGCTTTTAGCGAGCACGAGCCTACTGCAATAGTGGCAAACTGCGTATTTAAATACTGACTGACCGCTTCAATTTTTTGTCTACGACTTACTGCCAACGTTAGGTTATCGGGTGTTGCTACCGACATTTTTGTGTCGCTACCATTTTCTCGTTTAAATGCACCCTGATTAGCAGTAGCAAAGTAAGTGATCCCTTTTGCTGGCCAATGAATCACACCTAAAACGGGGTGATTATTTTCAATAAGTGCAATATTAACGGCAAAGTCACCACTTTCTAAAATAAACTCGCCAGTGCCATCCATCGGATCTAATAACCAATAGCGTTGCCAGTTCTTTCTTTGGGCAAGTGCCGGAATAGGCGTTTCTTCCGACATGATAGGGATGTCGGGCGCAAGCGCTTTTAAACCAGCAACAAGCACATCGTTAGACGCTAAGTCTGCTTTTGTAACAGGCGTAGAGTCTGACTTTTCTTGCTGGCCAATATCGTCTTTTTTATAAATAGCCATAATGGCATCGCCTGCACTTTGTGCAAGTTCAATACAAGGCTCTAGTAATTTATTCATTTGCAGCTCCAGACGCTAAATACTTATTTAATAATAGCAAAGCGGCAACACTGCGAGCTTCGGTAAAATCGTCTTGCTCTAATAATGACTGCCAATCTGTTAATGGCCACTTAACAACCACTAAAGGTTCGGGCTCATCACCTTCTAACGTTTGCGGATATAGTTGCTTAGCAAATAAAATATGCATGGTCGCGTTAAAGTAACTTGGCGCCATTGATACTACTTTTAGCGGCTCAAAAAATTCAGCACCAAAACCCACTTCTTCTTTAAGCTCTCTGTTTGCAGCTTGCTGTGGTGTTTCGCCTGGGTCTATCAAGCCTTTAGGAAAGCCTAATTGGTAGTCGTTTGTGCCCGCGCAATACTCACGTACCAGTAGCATTTCGTTATCTGCAGTTATTGGTACAATCATTACAGCCCCGCGGCCACCGCCACGTATGCGCTCATACTGGCGCTCTTCGTCATTAGAAAACTTAAGCTCTAACGATTCAACAGTAAATAAACGGCTTTTAGCAACTACATTGTTACTAATAATTTGAGGCGGAGTTGGGTGCTTTTTCTGTGTCATTGGCGTTATTTTGCTATCATGGCAGTTGTGCTTAATCATAAACTTTTCACAAGGAAAAGCCCATGCTAAATTGGTCAAAAATCGATACCGTTTTACTCGATATGGACGGAACATTACTCGATTTACATTTCGATAGTCACTTTTGGCTTAACGTTGTACCAGAGCAACTTGCGCTCACTCGCAATATTACCCTTGATGAAGCAAAAGCCGATATGCACAAACGCTATCAAGCGGTAAGTGGTCAAATACAGTGGTATTGCTTAGATTATTGGCAAGAGCAACTCAATTTACCGATAATGGAATTAAAACGCCAAACCCAGCACTTAATAAAAGTACGCGAAGATGTGCCCCACTTTTTAACAGAGTTAAAAAAAGCAGGTAAAGAGCTAATTCTTTTAACTAACGCCCACCCAGAAAACGTCATGCTTAAATTTGAACATACCGCGATAGATAATTATTTAGATGGCGTGGTGTCTACTCATCAATACGGAGTGAGTAAAGAGCAGCAAAGTTTATGGCATCAAGTACAAAAAGACTTAGGGTTTAATAAGCAGCGCACTTTGTTTGTTGATGATAGTGTGCCAGTTTTAAATGCTGCCCGAGAATACGGCATTGAACATTTACTTGCGGTGGCCAACCCAGATAGCCAGCAACCACATAATGTAATAGCCGATTACTTAAACGTAACCGACTACAGAAACATAATCTAGCAGCTAGATTATTGTTGCGGGTAACGCGCCACTAGGCCTTGATATACTAACTTTGCAAAGTCGGCATGTTCGGTATCAAGGCTTTTAACGACTTCGACTAAATGCTCGTTATCTTCTTGGCCATTCCATACTTTGATGTAGCTGCCATCTTTGTAGCCATGATCTTGGCGGAAAAAGTTTAACGTGTTTTTACCTACGTAACCGCGGTATAAATCGTCAATATCCATCCCTATTTGCGCCATACACCCTGCAAACGCGGCCGCGTTAAAGGTTTTATTTGCAACTGCTGAAGCTGCTAATATTTCAAGAGTTTGTTTAAAGTCATCTGCGGCCTGTGGTGCGCTAAGTTCTTGTTCTAGCTGCTTAGCTAACTCTTCGTAAGAGGTTGTTCCGTCAATTCTTAACGACAAACCAAAATGAAATATATCAACCAATTCTAGAATGACTTGCTCGGTGTCTGGGGTTTGTTTTTTCCACCACTTCCAACCGTAATGATCTAGCATTTCTGCACACTCTACCCAAATGGCTCTGTACCACTCAAAGCCTTGGCTAAACCATTGATCATGAACTTTAGTGTTCATGGCATTTTGCATTTCTAGCATTACTACTAGCTTATTTAAGTTGGCTGACATATCGTTTCCACTTGAGCTTTTAAATTACGCTTATGATACAGGCAAATAATAAAAAGTGCATTTTTGATCTATTATAAACAGCACATAAAAACAGGGCAGGAAATAATGATGAGTAAAGTGTTACTGCACACCTTGGCGACTATTGCAATGGCTGCTTTTTTAGTAACGAATGCGCAAGCAAGTACAGAAGGAATTGCTGCAGCCCCTGAGCAAGTATCACCATTATTACCTGGCTTAAGCGTGCCTAATATAACGCTCAAAGATCAACATGGTAATAATGTAGAGTTACAAAAGCGCTTTGCTGAAAAAACAACGGTGCTTATTATTTACCGCGGAGGTTGGTGTCCTTATTGCTCAAAGCAACTGGCTAATATACAAGAAATTGAGCAGCAACTCGCTAATTTAAACGCGCAAATTATTGCAGTATCGCCAGATAGCCCGGAAAAACTAGCCCAAAGTAAAATAAGCTCGCCAAATTATTTACTGCTTTCAGATGATAGCCTAACCCTAGCAAAAGCCTTAGGTTTAGCTTATTTTTTAGATGATAAAACAGCCGCTACCTATCGCAATAAGCGCGGTGTTAACTTTGTTGATGCCCAAGGCAAGGTAAACGTTGCCTTACCTGTACCGGCTGTATTTGTAATTGATAAAAACGGCGTTGTGTATTTTCAATACGCAAACCCTAATTACAAAGTACGTTTAACAGAGGAGCTATTATTAGCTGGCGTTAAATCAATAGAAAATCAATAATCTGTAGTTATACCAATCGACTTAAATATTTAACCATTCTAGGGTGCTAAATAGAGCGCTATAAATGCCTAATAACTTAACACAATTGATATTACAAAAAAGGCCAACTAGATTGGCCTTTTAAACATTTAACGCGAGCCACTAAACTCAGCCCACGACTCTATTAAATCTATAAAATCTTCAAAGCCACAACCACTCACTAGGCCATTTTCTTCAAGCATTAAGTCATCATCTTGATAGGCGACTAAATCTTCGCTGTCTTGGTGTAGAGCATGGGCTTCAAATAAGGCTTCGTCTTTAGAGAGTATTAAGTCTATCTCTTGGCCTTTTAACGTTATTGGCTCGTAACTTGTTTTTACCGAGCTAATAAGTGCTTGTACCATCGCGACTTTTTCTTTGCCAATTTCTTCGTTTAACCAGCGGCCAATTAGGGCATGCTCGCTGCTTATTTTAATGCGCAGCCCACTAATAGGGTCACGTATAAATTGATATTCCATAATTTTTACTTTTAAAACGCTAATGCACTAATTATACCCATAAATAGCCTTAAACACCGACCCTAAAACGCAAAATAGCGCCAATGGGCGCTATTAAATAGGTGACATAAAAGCTAACTTCGCGATCTAAAACGTGCAGCATCTATAATCGACCATAAATAAATAATAGGTACGAGTACGAAGCCTACTAATACATAAATAAGTGCGTAACTAATTATAATAGCTAGCGCAAAAAAGATAGCGGCTAAAATTCGCCCTTGTACCAATTGCCCTAAACCAGGAAAAAATATATTACACAACGCTGCAATAACATTACCGCCAGAACCTTGATCAGCCATACTCACCTCTGTAGTTAATTAATTTTAAGTTTTAGTTATTTACTTACTATCACACTTTATGCCAATTTATTAAAGCTTAAAAATCAAATAGTTAAATTACTACTAAATAACTGCTTTAGTATTTTTTACTAAATATAGGTCAATTTGATTATTTTTATTATTAATTATCGTTACTTAAGAGTACAAAAAAGCGACTAAGCGATTAGTTTTACAAGTATTTTTAGAATAGCTGTTCATAAAAACAGTATTTTATTTAGCCTAACAAAAACACCTGTTATACTGCCCTCATTATTGATTGAAAAGGCGTAACGATGGACGTTTCTGAATTACTCGATGGCTTAAATGACAAACAACGCGATGCCGTTGCAGCCCCACTACAAAACATGCTGGTATTAGCAGGTGCTGGTTCGGGTAAAACACGTGTTTTAGTTCATCGTATCGCGTGGTTAATGCAGGTTGAGCAAGCATCAGCCTATAGTATTTTTGCAGTTACTTTTACTAATAAAGCCGCTAAAGAAATGCGCACCCGTGTTGAAGAAACCCTAAAAGCCCCTGTCGGTGGCATGTGGATTGGTACATTCCATGGTTTATCACACCGTATTTTGCGCGCTCATCACCGTGAAGCAAACCTGCCAGAAGCCTTTCAAATTTTAGACTCTGACGATCAACTTAGAATGATCAAGCGCTTATTAAAATCAATGAATATTGATGACAAAAAATGGCCCGCCAAACAATTTGGCTGGTACATCAGCGCTAAAAAAGATGAAGCCCTGCGCCCTAAAGATATTCAAGCCTACGATATAAACGAGCAAATGATGCTACGTGTATATGCTGCCTATCAAGAGGCGTGTGACCGTGCAGGTTTAGTCGATTTTGCAGAAATACTGCTACGTAGCTACGAAGTACTTAAAAATAACCCTACGCTACTTCGCCATTACCAGCAGCGCTTTGCCCACATGCTGGTAGACGAGTTCCAAGATACCAATACCATTCAATACGCATGGTTAAAGCTACTTGCTGGTGATACACAAAGCATTATGATTGTAGGCGACGATGACCAGAGTATTTACGGTTGGCGTGGCGCTAAAATAGAAAACATTAAACGCTTTTTAACTGATTTTGACGCCGAAACCATTCGTCTTGAGCAAAACTACCGCTCAACCGCGACCATTCTAAAAGCATCTAATGCGCTAATTAAAAATAATTCAGAGCGCATGGGTAAAAGCCTTTGGACCGATGGTAACGAAGGCGAGCCTATATCAATTTATGCCGCCTTTAACGAGCTAGACGAAGCCCGCTTTGTAAGCAGCAAGCTACGCAGCTGGTTAAATGCTGGTAATGCGTTGCAAGACGCCGCTATTTTATACCGTAGTAACGCGCAATCTCGTGTACTCGAGGAAGCCATGCTTCAAGAAGGCTTAAAATACCGTATTTACGGTGGTATGCGATTCTTCGAACGTCAAGAAATTAAAGATGCGCTATCGTACTTACGATTGGTAGGAAACCGCCAAGATGACGCCGCATTTGAGCGTGTAATTAACACCCCTGCGCGCGGTATTGGCGATAAAACATTAAGTCATATACGTGATTGTGCACGTGCTGAGTCTCTGCCTCTTTGGTACGCAGCTAAAGCTATTGTTGAACAACAGCATTTATCTGGCCGCGCGGCAGGTGCAGTATCTAAATTTGTAGAGCTGGTTGAGCACATAGAAGACAAAATTAGTGACCTTACACTGCAAGAGCAAGCCAAATACGCTATTCAAACCTCTGGCCTTATGGCTATGTACCAAGCTGAAAAAGGTGAAAAAGGCCGAGCTCGCGTAGAAAACTTAGAAGAGCTTATCAGTGCCTGCGATCAGTATGAACTCCCCGAAGAAGAAGAGTTTAGCTCACCACTACAAGGCTTTTTAGCCTACACCTCACTTGAGTCTGGTGAAGGCCAAGCCGATGAACACGAAGACGCGGTGCAAATGATGACTCTTCACTCTGCTAAGGGCTTAGAGTTTCCACTTGTGTTTATGGTGGGCGTTGAAGAAGGCATGTTCCCATCGCAGCAAAGTAATGAAGAGTCAGGGCGCTTAGAAGAAGAACGCCGCCTTTGTTACGTGGGCATGACCCGTGCCATGGACAAACTTTACATAAGCCATGCTGAAAGCCGTCGTTTATACGGCCAAGAAAAGTACCATAGCCCATCGCGATTTTTACGCGAAATACCCGAAGATTGCGTAGAAGAAATTCGTATTAAAACACAGGTATCACGACCGCCTGCTGCAGGACGTTTTAGCGCATCAGTAAGCCATGCTGTATTTGAAGAAAGTGGTTTTAACTTAGGCCAACGTGTACTGCACGCTAAATTTGGTATTGGCACTGTACTTAATTACGAAGGCAGCGGCGCGCAATCGCGTGTGCAAGTAAACTTTGACGACCTTGGCAGCAAATGGTTAGTAACCGCATATGCACGACTTCAAGCTGTATAAGCGCAGTGTTGAGCAATTAACGCAGCAACTAACTGGCGCAAAGCATCGTCAGTTAGTGCTTATTACAGGCCAGCCTACGTGGTGCTATGAGCTATTAAGCGCGTTAACCCGTTCGGATGATGTAAAGTTACTTTCAAGCAGCCTTGCCAATGCCAGTTGGCCTGAGCATACTCATCAACTACTTGGGCAAGAGTTTCCTCATGCCGTTTATGATGGCTTTAGTGGCATTTACCCCGATAAACTCGCTGCATTAGCCGGCACCGTAAAAGCCGGCGGGCTTTTATTTTTATTACTGCCTGATTTACAACGTTTAGCCTCATGGCAAGACCCTGCGCTGCAAAGCGTGCAGTCTTATGGGTGTAGTAATCAGCAAAGCTATTTTAATTTACGTTTTTCTCGCCTTTTACAAACGCTACCTGCCATACACTTTGATGAACACACTGTCTTTAAACAGCCGCCGCTCAAAAGCAATGTAACAAATAAAATTGAGTATCAGGCGCAGCAACAGTGCGTTGAGCAAATAATTAAGGTGGCCACAGGGCGTGCGAACAGGCCTTTAATTATTAATGCCGACAGAGGGCGAGGAAAATCAGCCGCGCTAGGTCTTGCAGCCGCAGCATTACATGATAAAAAAATCATTGTATGCGCAACACAATTTAGAGCCACCCATAGCTGTTTTAAGCATTTAGCTAAAACCTTACAGGTGGAATACAAGGCTCAGCAAAAACATTTAGCTAATTTACAATACATGGCGCCCGATGCACTGCTTAATCAGTTGCCGCCATGTGATTTATTACTGGTCGATGAAGCCGCAGCAATCCCTGTACCCCTACTATTAGCCATGTTAAAGCACTACCCGCGTATAGTCTTTGCAAGCACCTTGGTAGGTTACGAGGGTAATGGCCGAGGCTATACCATTCGCTTTACGCAACATATTAAAGCAAATTACAAAGCGGCAAAAATTGTAAACTTAGAAGAGCCTTTGCGCTTTGCCAAGGGCGACCCTCTTGAGCAACATGTACGCACACTCTTTGCTTTAGATGCACAATATAACGAATACCAACCCGCTTTAAATAACATTGAGCATATTGAGGTCACTCAACAGCCACTCGTTGACAATGAGCCTTTACTGCAGCAAATAGTTGCGTTGCTAGCACTTGCCCATTACCAGAGCAGTGTTAACGATTTACGCCAATTACTTGATGCCCCAGCGCAAAGGCTGTTTATTAGTAGATGCGACATGCATGTTATGGGTGTGTGTTTAATAACAGTTGAAGGCGGTATGGATGCAGAGCTAGCTAAGCAAGTAATCAGTGGTGAGCGCCGCCCACAAGGGCATTTAATGGCACAATCGCTCGCGCAATTAAGCGCACAGCCAAGCTATTTAACAAAGCAAAGCGCACGCGTTATTCGTATAGCTGTTGCACCTAACCTGCACCAACAAGGCGTGGGTAAAGCATTGCTAGCGCATTGCCAGCATCAGCTAACACCCACCTGTAGTTATATAGGTGCAAGTTTTGGGGCTACAGCAGGGCTTTTACGTTTTTGGCAATCTCAGGGCTTTAGTGCTGTAAAGCTAGGTTATCAGCGAGATAAAAGCACGGGTGAGCACTCAGCCCTCGTTATTAAAGCATTAAACACATCCACGCAGGGCTTACATACCTTAGCTCAGCAATTTAAAAGTGATTTGTTTTATGGCTTATTAACGCACTTTAGCCAACTCGACAGTGAGTTAGTCAGTGAGCTAATAAGTAAATTTATCGATGAATCTAGCGTGCCCAGCCCACCTATAAACACTGCAATTAGTACAATAAATCGCTTTAATACCACGCCAAAACTATGGTATTTATTTAACCACTCCCCATCTTGCCTAATGGCAACTAAAAGTGAAGATCGCCACTTGCTGATACAAATGGTATTACAAAACCACAGTAATGAGCAGCTAATCAAGCAACATTGCTTAAGTGGAAAAAAAGCATTAGAGCAACAATTTAAACTCGCAGTTAAGTCACTAATTAAAAAACCACACAACCTTTAAGCTATTTATCTATTTTGTTCTATCCTTAAAGCATTACAAGGCAATTAAAGATAAAGGTATGGAATTCATAAACTTTCAAGTGGGCTGTAAAACCATTTCACTTAAAATTCTCGATATTTTACTCACCGAGCGGTTTGATAATAACCTCACTACATTGCCAAATAACAATAAGAGCTTTATTGGTGTAAAAGACTACATGGAAACCCCCACGCCGGTGTTCGACCTAGGTGTTATTTTAAATGGCAGCTCTACAGAGCAAAGTAATAAAAAAGCACTTAATGAGCTAAGAACCTGGCAAGCCTCGCTTAATGATTGGTTTAGCCAATTTGAAAAAAGCATCGCGCAACAGAGCCACGTAATAACAAACGATAAAACTCAGCTGCACAACATCGCCGTATTTTATAAAGAGTTTAAAACTGACAACAGTGACCTAAAAACTATCATAGAAAAACTTGATGAGCCTTTTCAAGCGCTAGTAACAGCAACAGATCGCGCAGTTAGTGCTCATAACGAGCAAGACTATAAACAAGCCAGTAAATATTTAGCGAGTATAAAGCGCAACAGCTTTATGCAATTACAACGACTGTTTGATGCGGCAAAAGAGCAAATAACACTCGATTATAAACCTATTATTGTTTTTACTACTAAAGATGGGCTCAACCCGCATATCGGATTACTAGTAGATAAAGTAGAGGACAATATAGATTATAAAAAAGAAGACATTAAGCCACTCGATAAATTAACCGAAGTAGGCTTTGATATAGACCCGCAAACCAAAGGCATGATGCGAGGACTAATAAAGTTAGCCGAAAAACACAGTGTTTTAATAGACCCTAGCGCAATATTTAGACCTGATCATTTAGCACAACAGGAAGACGAAGAAACACAAGCATATGGTTTATTCTAAAAATAAAAAAAGCCGAGAAGGTTCTCGGCTAATTAGCTTATAGCAACACGTTATACAGTAGCTATAATATCTTCAACTGGTAAACGCGCTTTAGGTTTGCCAAAGTTCCAATCTTCTTCTTCAACTGGGTAACCCATTGCAAGTGCCACTTCACAAATATGACCATCAAGCTCTTCGCTAAACTTCTCACCGATTAACTCTGGGTCAACACCTTCCATAGGCGTAGATGCAATATTTAAACGTGCCAGTGTATGCATAATGTTACCCAGTGCTAGGTAAACTTGTGCTTTAGTCCAGCTGCCATTGTAGCCATTTTCATCCGTATTCATTTCAGCAAAAGCGTAGGCACCCATAAAGCTTTCACGCATTTGCGCTGGTAAGTGACCAGAGCTCACTTCAACATCCACGCGTTTAACAAACTTCTCTTTAGTAAACTTAGGATCATAAGCTAATAACAGTGTATGCGACGCTTCTTTAGCGTGTAATTGATTAAACTGGTGCTTGTTAGCAAATGTATCGTGCAAACGCTGCTTAGCTTCATCACTTTCTACCAATACAAACTTCCAAGGTTGAGAGTTGATTGAAGAAGCAGACAAGCGAATAGCTTCTTTAATTACGTCAAGATCCGCCGATGAAATACGTTTGCTCGTATCGTATTTTTTAGCCGTGTAACGGTTATGTAAGTCTTTAATAATTTGATGAGACATGCTCTTCTCCCCTTTGGTAAGGTATGTAAATACAAGATGGGGCAAGTTTATAGGGTTTGCTATCAATTGATAATTAGCAAAATACTTAAAAGACTTTCTAAAAAAATTTGATAATAGATCAAGCCCATACCTTTTGGGATAACAGTGTTATTGGTGCGGGATCTGTAGTAACTAAAAATGTAGAGGCGGATACTGTTGTTGCTGGTAATCCAACTCGTGAGATAAGAACACTATAAATCGATGTTTTTTTGCGTCGGGTGTCGCTACGCTCGCCCGACCTACATTCTAGAAATAGATGAGTGTGCATTAATTGTCCGCATTTCACCTTTCTGTAGACGTAAAAAAGCCCGGCTCTTTCGAGTCGGGCTTTCTTGTATTTGGAGCCTGGCAATGTCCTACTTTCACATAGCAAATGCTACACTATCATCGG
>NZ_PNDP01000052.1:0-72858 GCF_005886415.1 Pseudoalteromonas sp. S327
GCTAAATTTAGCGGCGCTTTTGTATTAAAGTTAAGTGCTTGGCTATTTTATTTTACTTAGTTTTCGTAACGCACTAAACGTAAATACACGTCACTGGTTTTAGCATGTAAGCTATTAAGCCCGCTATCAAACTGGTAAACCCATGCCGAGCTCATCGTGCTTACCCCTGAGGTATTACTCCAGTAGTTTTGCAATTTAGTGCCTAAAAACACCTCTTCGTTAATACTTGGCTCGGTGCAGCTGTGCTCTAAAATACTGGCAAGCTCTTTAATATTAGGCACCTGCCAATCGTCGTAATCGGCAGTGGTGTCGTTTTCTGCACCTGTGAGTGCTTCTTGCCACTTAAGTGACGGGGTAGAGCCTGTACATGTTTCAGTGTCGCTATCGTAAACTTGTCCGTAGCTACAACGTTGCCACATTAGGCCTGTTTCTGTATCTAACACTGTGCCATCGTCATTAAGGGTGAAGCGAGTGGTTGGTGTTGTTGTATCCGCCCCGTCGTAGCAAGTTTGCGCTGCGGCTAGTTGAAAGCTTGCGCTAAATACAGCCATTGAAAATAGTAAGCATGTTTTCATGATTTTCTCCTATCGGCTTCTGACTAAACGTACATACGCGTATTTTTCTTTCGGGTAGGCTAAGTCATTCCCGTTGCTCATATCGATAATGTACGCTTGCGATAAGCTGGTACCATCTGCTGCAGTTTGCGATGTCCAGTACGGTAAATTCACATCATCTATAGCGCCTGCTTCTGGCATATTTGGAAAAAACGCTTCATCAATTAATACGTTTTCGCCCTGCTTGCCATAATCTATTAAGCTCAACAGCTCAGTGTAAGTTGGTAAGCGCCAATTGGTACCGCCGCAAAAATCTATGTCGTTCACTTCATTTATATAGGTTTGCACACCACAGCTTGTATCATCTGGGCAGGTGGTATTAGCGGTACTGGTATCGGTAAAGGTTGTCGTGCCTAAATCCCAAAAGTAATGATTTTGGCCATCGCGTAATGTGGTATTAGGTAATGTACCTGACTCTACACTTTTCACTTCCCACACAAGCCCCGTTACGTTGTCGCGTATACAAGTAAAGTCGTCACTATCATCCGCTACTTCATCAGCAAACTGATTTAGCTTAGTGTAGTCAAACGCAAGGTTACCTTGGCCTGCTTTATCGAGTTGGTTGGCAAAGCTGTCTCGGCCAAGCTCTGCATCTTGACCCGGAAAGTCACTACTTTGGCAATTGATACGCTGGGTATTGTTATAACACTCGCCTAGGCCACTGTCGTTAATTAACCCTAATGCTTTTGGTGATACGTCAATAAATACGGTATCGGTGTCAGTGCGCCCTTTAGAATCAGTAACAGTGACTTCAAAGCTCGATGTGGTATCTAAATCAACGTCGGAGGCAAAAAATGTCGTGGTACATTGGCTAGTATTTGCCAGCGTTTCGGCATTGCCTGTTAATTGTTGCCAGCTACACGAAAACGTATCTGTTAGGGTGTCACTTTCACTTGCATCTAAGGTCACTTCCTCAAATTCTTCAACGTTTTGGTCATCTCCGGCATTGGCCACAACCAGCTCGTCTGTTTTATTTAATGTCATACTGTATTCAGTACTTGCCTCGCCACCCTCGTCGTCGGTAACGCTTAATTGCCATATTAAATTAGTATTTGATTCAAGCAGCGGGTGGCTAAAACTTACCGTAGAGTTGTCAAAGTCGGTTACATCTAAATCAGGGCCTGAAATTAATTGCCACTGATAGCTATTAATTTGGCCATTTTCGTCAGGGTCGCTCGACTCTTCAGCGCTTAACGTTACGGTGTCGTTATAGGTTGAAGGCAGTGTTTCAGGGGCTGTTTGACTAACAACAGCAAGCGGTAATTGATTACTTGAGGTAATAAATATGCTCACGTTGTCACTAACTAAGCTGCCGTTATCTGTTTGATAGCTTACAGATAGAACAAGTTCACTGTCGGCTTTAACATCGGGCGCAGTAATTGTTTGCTCTGCACCTTCAAGCGGGAAGCCGTCCACAGATGGGCCGCTAACGCGCTGCCAAATAAAGGTACCGTCATCTGGTGAGCCTTGTGCGGTGATTGTAAACTCTGTTTTTTCTACAACTTGAAGATCGGTTCCGGCATTAACCGAGGTTTCAACAGCAGAGTCATCACTACCGCCGCCTCCACCGCCACAGGCAGCCAATAAAAAACAAGATATAAGGGGAGTAAAAGCAAACGCTTTCATAAAACGCACCTATAATGTCAAATAATTACTATAGTGTAATCACTAGCAATAAAGATGCCATTTAGAGTTATACCAATTCGCTTAATTAAGTGATCTATTTTGAGGCTGGAAAACGTGTTGCCAGCTAGGCAAAAAATTCGCTATTCAGTTGTTCTAAATGAAAATTTTTTAACACGTTTAGCCTCTCAAATGATTAAGCATTATTGTGGATTGGTATTACATATACGTATCTTGATGAATACGCACAAACAGCTTAGTGCCTATTTTTGAGTAATCTACTTTGTATTCACGCCCATCAAGCGCCTGAATAAACAACAGCTGTTTTTCTTCACCAAAAATATCAGCGCTACTTACATTAACAATTTCAAGGTAACGCTCTTTGGCATCGCGCCGGTTTTTAGGTAGATCCTCTTTAAATGGCTCCAAACCATTTTGAGTTACCTTTATACGTGGGTGCTGCTCTGCATTTACAATGACTAGATCAAGCTTTTTATCTTTATGGATGATGGTATTGCGACCACTCTTTATAAAAGATCTTTCTTGGCTCATTATTTTTCCTACTATCGCATTTAGTGTCCAACTTGCGATGCTATAAACCGTTCAGGTGCGCGTTTCCATTTATTTAAATCGGCACTGAACGACCAAATGTCTGTCTCTAATACACTTGCGGGTAACAGTAAATTATATCCCGTTAACAACTCAAGGTGCTTGGCTCTGTTAGCAAACATAGCTATAAGTCCAGTATAGCTAAATCCTTTAGGTGAGGTGTATTGTGTCTCTTCTATTAACCATTCTGATGGGCAATTGCCATTTTTGCAATGTTTTTGAACAGCTTGCATAAATAAATTACGCTGCTCTATCAGTAGTTTTCCGGCAATGCGTGGGTGTATAGCGCTTAAAAATTCGTCCATATCATTAAGTTTTAAACCTACTGCGTTTAATTCAAGGTATTCAAGGCCATCAGCCACCTTAGGAATACCGCTGTGGTGTAAGTTACTAACATGTAACTGCCACTGGCCATACTTATGCTGATACACAAGTAAGGACTCACTAAGCACTAAACTGTAATAAGGTTCCTGTGTTTTTAAAAAACCAATAAAAATAGCAGCTATGCACATGCTTACTAAAAAAATTTCTATTAAGCTAATTTCACCCGGGCGCAGTAAATTAAACAGCATAATAAATACCAAACCTACGCTGCCTACAGTAAGTACTTCAATGCCATTGCGCGCCCCTTGCGCCCTGTATTTTATTATTGAACTTGGCTTACCCATATTGGTAAAAAGCCATATAAAATAAAAACATAACAATACCCCAAAGTATTATTTTTCTCATTGTTAAACAGGTTTTACACTGCGGTGGTTGCTTCATCGTTTTATCATAATTTTAGTGTTAAATGGGAACAAGTAATTAGTCTCATAAATTTTTACGCCTAACGCACAAATTTATGAGACACATAACCGCCTTTTCACGGTCTTATTTCGTACAATACTTACAATTTATTTTCAGGTATGAAAACGATGTATTCAAAACAGTCAGGTAAAGCTCTTTTTCCATTTTTAATTACGCTTCTTGTTATTTTAAGTGTGTACTTATATTTGCCATCTAGCCATGGTGAACAATCTAATTCAAGTGATACACCCACACAGGTAATGGCTCATACGGTATCGTCTCAAGAAAACACCGTTATGATTGAAGCCATAGGCAGTGCACGCGCAAACCAAGCAATTTATATAAAAAGCGCACAAAGCGATTATGTTACACACATATATTTTGAAGATGGCGACTTAGTAAGTAAAGGCCAACGCCTTGTGCAGCTGCAAAATCAGCAAGAACAATACGCTGTAAAAGAGCTAGGCATTAACTTAAAAGAAGAAAAACGTCAGTTAAGCCGCCTTACTGAGCTTTCTCGTACGCAATCTACCGCGAAATCATTATTAGAAGAGCAGCTTTCTCGCGTAGATGCCACGCAAGCCCAACTAGAAAGCGCTAAAACCAAACTTGATGAAATGCTAATTACCGCGCCGTTTTCTGGCTTATTAGGCAAACGAGAAGTGTCAGTTGGTGCTTATGTAAGTAGCGATACAATTATTACAACGCTTGATGATATTAGTATTATAAAAGTTGACTTTAAAGTCCCTGAAAAATATTTATCTCAACTTAACCTAGGCATGAAAGTACATACTCAAAACGATGCCTACCCAGGGCGCACTTTTACCGGCAAAGTGACCCATATTAGTTCTCGTATCGACTCGATTACTCGCAGTGTAGAAGTAACCGCAAGCTTTGCTAATAAATCCGGATTATTACGCCCTGGGATGCTTTTAAACACCGCTTTGGAGCTTAGTAGTAATCAGGCGCTTATGGTGCCAGAAAAAGCCGTGATCCCACTGCAAGATAAACATTTTGTATACCAAGTAAAAGAGGGTATTGCCAATAAGGTAGAAGTACATGTTGCTGGCAGAAATAACGGCTGGGTAGCGATTGATGAAGGCCTTAGCGATGGCGAGCAAGTGATTACCGAAGGCATTATTAAAATTCGCCCTGGTAGCAAAGTAAGTGTTGAGGGTTAATCGGTGAAAATTACAGATACGAGTGTTAAACGCCCTGTTTTTGCCATAGTAATTAACTTACTACTGCTAACATTTGGCTTGGTGGCTTTTTCGATGCTACCACTTAGAGAATACCCAGATATTGAAACTCCTATTGTTAGTATTAGTACTGACTACACTGGTGCTTCGGCAGAAATAGTCGAGACAAAAATAACGCAAATATTAGAAAACCGGATATCGGGTATTGAAGGCATTAAAAGTATTAATTCTTCAAGCAGAAATGGGCGCTCTAATATCGTTATTGAGTTTGATATAAGCCGTGATATTGACGCAGCCTCAAACGATGTACGAGAGCGAGTAGCTCGCGCACTAGATAACCTACCAGAGCAAGTACGCCCACCAGAGGTGTCTAAGTCAAACAGCGACGAGAGTCCTATTGCTTGGTTTGTACTTAACAGTGAAACCATGAACTCGCTGCAATTGAGCGATTATGCACAGCGCTTTATTGTCGACCGATTAGCCGTTGTAGATGGCGTTTCAAATGTACGTATTGGTGGTGAGCGCCAATACGCCATGAAAATTTGGCTAAACCGCCAGGCCATGGCTGCTCGTGGGATCACTTCAAGTGATATCGAAAACACCCTACGCAGCGAAAACGTAGAGCTACCAGCAGGTGAAATTGAATCTATCGACCGCGATTTTACCGTACGTACAGCGCGTAGCTATAAAGACCAACGTGATTTTCAAAACTTAGTTATTAAACGCGGTGAAGACGGCTACCTTGTGCGTTTAGGTGAAGTTGCCGATGTACATTTAGAAGCCGCCGACGATGAAAGCCTGTTCCGTGGTAACGGCCGTAACATGATTGGCCTTGGCATAGTAAAGCAAGCTAAAGCAAACACCTTAACAGTGGTAGACAACGCCCGCAGTGAACTTGAAAAAATAAAACGTAATTTGCCAGAGGGCACCACTATTCAAGACAGCTACGACTCGTCTATTTTTATTAAAGAATCAATCAACGAAGTATATAGCACGCTTGCCATTTCTATGGGTTTAGTAGTGTTAATAATATTTATCTTTTTAGGTAATATTCGCGCTACGCTTATCCCCGCCGTTACTGTGCCTGTAGCACTTGTTGGCAGCTTTATGTTTTTACTTGCCATGGGTTATTCAATCAACTTATTAACCTTACTTGCGCTGGTATTAGCAATTGGTTTGGTCGTAGATGACGCCATTGTAATGCTTGAAAACATTCACCGTCGTATTGAGCTTGGCGAGCCTCCCTTATTAGCAGCCTTTAGAGGTGCCCGCGAAGTAGGCTTTGCAATTATTGCGACAACGCTTGTGCTTATTTCGGTGTTTGTACCTTTAGTATTTATGGATGGCCGAATTGGCGCCTTGTTTACAGAGTTTGCAATGGCTGTAAGTGCCGCGGTGTTTTTCTCTAGTATTACCGCCCTTACCCTCTCGCCGGCGCTGTGCTCTAAAGTTTTAAAAGCGTCAGAAAAAGAAAGTAAATTTAGCCAATGGATGGACCGCGTTTTTAGCAAAGTTGAAAACAGTTACCGCCAATCGCTTACCTCAAATATGACCAAAAAATGGGGCCTAATGATAAGCCTAGTGCTTGCTGGTTTTGTTAGCTACTCGTTGTTTTTACAAGTGCCCTCTGAGCTTACGCCAAAAGAAGACCGCGGTACCTTTTTTATTATGATGAGCGGCCCTGAAGGCGCAAGTTATGAAAATAACGCTGCCAACATGGCCAAAATAGAAGAGCGCCTGCTTCCTTACTCAGAAGCTGGCGAATTAAGCCGTGTTTTAGTGCGCGTACCGGGCTGGGGCGGCAGTGGCGGTGTTGCTATCGTTGGTATGGCCGATTGGGATAAGCGCAAACGCTCTACCTGGGAAGTTATGGACGAAATAAGCGCCAAAATGACCGAAGTAACAGATGTACGTGCCTTTGCTATTATGCGCCGTGGTATTGGCGGTGGTGGCTCTTCTCGCCCCATTGAGTTTGTGCTACAAGGTAACGATTACGAGCAACTTGCTGATTGGCGCGACCGCATTATAGAGCGCGCAGAAAAAAATCCAGGCTTGGTAAGAATCGATCACGACTATAAAGAAACCTTTCCACAATTTTTAGTCAGCATAGATAAAAACAAAGCCGCTGATTTAGGTGTGTCGGTATCAGATGTAGGCACCACGCTTGAAACCATGTTAGGGCAGCGCCGTGTTACCACCTTTATTGACCGAGGTGAAGAATACGATGTAATTTTAAAAGGCACTAAACAAGACTTTACAAACCCTACTGACATTTCAAATATTTACCTTAAATCACGCAGTGGTGAACTGGTCCCACTAGATAGCCTTATAAGCTTAAAAGAAGAGGCCACAGCATCGCGCTTAAACCGTTATAACCGAATGCGCGCCATTACACTAAGCGCTAATCTTGCGGACGGTTATACACTTGAACAAGCACTTAACTTTTTAAACAAAGTAGCCGCAGAAGAAAACGACATTGACGGCGCTGTAGATTATAAAGGTGAATCACAATTATATTACGAAGGCGCATCGGCCATGACCTATGTATTTGTGCTTGCCCTAACTGTAACCTTTTTAGTTTTAGCTGCCCAATTTGAAAGCTTTATGCACCCGTTTGTCATTATGCTAACAGTACCACTTGGCCTAATGGGCGCCATGTTTGGCCTATGGGCAACCGGCTTAACGCTTAATATTTATAGCCAAATTGGTATTGTAATGCTGATAGGTTTAAGCGCTAAAAATGGTATTTTAATAGTCGAATTTACCAACCAACTGCGCGATAAAGGCGTAGAATTTAGCGAGGCTATTTTGCAAGCGGCCACACAGCGCCTGCGCCCAATAATAATGACCTCTCTGACTACGGTAATGAGCGCAGTGCCTTTAGTATTGGCATCAGGCCCAGGCGCAGAGAGCCGCATGGTAATTGGTGTGGTGGTATTTACAGGGGTTATTGTATCAACGTTGCTAACGCTTTATGTTGTGCCTGCGGCGTATTATGCCCTAGCCCGCAACACACAGTCGCCAGAATTTTTACAGCAAAAATTAAATAAGCAAGCCGACTCTCACCCGCTAAGAGACAGCTAAGAAATTTAACTGAGCTTACACTGCGCCGTAACTTGCTGTTACGGCGTATTCAATTTATGCTCGCCTTAATACTGTAACATACATAATTAGGACAACTTATGAGCACATCAACACAACTAGCAACATTTGGTGGAGGCTGTTTTTGGTGTATAGACGCTGCATTCAGACGAGTAAAAGGTGTACTAAACGTAAGTTCAGGTTACACCGGCGGCCATACCGACAACCCCACGTATAAATCAGTCTGCTCTGGTACAACAGGCCATGCTGAGGTTATGCAACTGGAATTTGACAGCGCTGTAGTAAGCTTTGAAACACTGCTTAGCATGTTTTTTACGTTACACGATGCCACGCAATTAAATCGCCAAGGTAACGATATTGGCACACAGTATAGAAGTGTTGTTTATTACCACAACGATGCGCAATTAATTAAAACCAATGAGACGATAGCCCAGCTACAAAACCATATTAGCGAGCCAATAGTGACAGAGGTTAGCCCTGCGACCACATATTACCCAGCGGAGCATTATCATCAAGATTACTACAACGAAAACCCACAGCAGGGTTACTGTAGTATTTTAAAAGCACCTAAATTACACAAGTTTGAAACTGTATTTAAAGAGTTTTTAACTGACTAGCTAATTTTCGTTGTTAAAATAATTCTAATACCAATCCGCATAATTAAGTGATCTATTTTGAGGATGGATAAACGTGTTGATAGCAAGGCAAAAAATTCGCTATTTAGTTGTTCTAAATGAGAATTTTTTAACGCAGATAGCGACACATTTAGCCCCTGAAAATGATTAAGTATTAATGCGAATTGGTATAAATACACATTAAAAAGCCCGATATAAATCGGGCTTTTGTATATTAAAAAACGCTATTAAAACTGATAGCTTGCACCTACAAAAAAGCGGCGCTCTGGGGTGTTGTAGTAATATACGTCACCGCTTGTAAAGTCAGCTCTTGAGTCAACCACATTGTAATCTCTGTCAAATAGGTTCTCTACACGAAGCGACAGCTCAATATTATCGTTTACATGATAGTTACCCGCTAGGTTCCAAAGTGTATACGAACCTAGGCGCGTGACTGCACCCTCGCGATCACTGCGGTATTGCATATCAATGCGAGCATCAAAATCACCAAATTGCTTTGTGAGCTCCCAATTAACAGTGCGCTTGGCAACATTGCGTAGCTCATCGCCGGTTTCTTTGTTTTCGGCACTTAAATATGCAAAATTAAAGTGGCTATCAAAGCCTAAAATTTGTTGTGTAAGGCTAAACTCAACCCCTTCATAGCGAGCTTCGTTTATATTAGCTAACGCAAAGTTTTCATCGTAATCAATTTTATCTTCGATGTCGTTTCTAAAAATTGCAAAATCGACTTGTGCACTGTCAAAATTAACATTTACACCAACCTCGCGGTTTATTGATTTTTCAGGTTGGAGATCTGGATTACCAAAATTTGGGTAGTATAAATCGTTAAATGTTGGCGCTTTAAAACCTGTGCTTTGACTAATTCTAAATGTTGAATTTTCAGATAAATGATAACCAGCCGCCGCAGTATAGGTTGTTTCATCACCAAACTGTTCATCGTCGTCTTGGCGAAGAGTTAAATTGGCAAGCACAGTGTCGGTGTCGTAATAAGCCCCAACAAACACTGCTAATACATCGCGGCTATTCTCATCAAATGCTTGCGAGCTTTGCGATACATCATCGTTATACCAATTAACGCCGCCGCTAATATTAAGCGCATTTGTTAAGCGGTATTGGCCGCTGTAATCTACTTGCGAGCGCTTAGTAATAAATGTACTGGTTAATGGCCCGCCGGTAAAAGAGTCCACATATGTGCTGTCAGAATCATCGGTTGCAAAAGCAACATCTATAGCATGAGATTGGTTAGTGTAGTTTTTGCTCCACTGCGCCGACAGTTGATAGTTTTTAAAATCCCCTCTTTCGACCGTGCTCGTTGCAGGGCTAAAGCTGCTATCGTAATCCGCGTAACCTTCGCTGTACTGGCCTAGTAGCTTAAAGTTACCGTAGTGTGCATCTGCATAGTTTAATTTAAAGCCTACGTTTTTATTTTCATAGCTGTCGTCATCGGGCGCTATACCTTGTAATGCATCAAAACCATCGGTTTTTTCAAAGCCTGCATTAAATGCGCTAACCACTTCATTTGATTTTACTGAACCTGCAAGCTGATAGTTTTGATAAGCGTTAGAGCCAAATGTGGCATCAAGTGATACATTGCTCGCTTCACGCGTTATTATATTAATAACCCCAGCTAATGCATCTGAGCCATACACAGCTGCACGCGAGCCTTTTATGATCTCGATTCGCTCAATACTATTTAGCGGCACGTTATTTAATGCTTTTTGTCCTAGCGTGGCTGAGCCCGTGCGTACACCATCAATTAAAATTAGCGTATCGCCAGAACCTGTACCACGTAAAGATACGCCCGACGTTTGGCCAAAGCCACCATTAGGATTAATCTGAAAACCCACTTGAGTGCTTAATAAGGTTGGTAAATCGCGTACATTGCTTGCATCTATTTCGGCGCGTTCAATTACATTAACGCTCGCTAATACATTATTTATTGATTGTTCAAATTTATTAGCGGTAACAGTGATTTTTTCAATTGGGCTTTGTGCAGCAGATACAGAAAAAGACAGCGCAGCCGAGATAGCAACGCCAAGAGTTGTTTTATTTAGCATGATGTTCCCTATCTTTGCCCACCGCAAAGATTTAAGTAAGTAAGATTACTTCAAGGCCGGTCTCCGGACTCAGTAAACACATAAATGCGTTAATACTTTACCGTTGCGGGGGCAGTGTTGGGATTGCTTTTATCATAAAGGCGCACCAACTTCCCGATTATCTCGCTGTTAGTTTTAATACTTTAAACCCTGTATTTAGCAACCAGCAAGCACCTTGAAAATAGGCGGTTATTGTGAGCAGTTTGTTTACAAATGTCAACGGACGTCTATATAGCTAAAGGTTAAATTATTTATTTTCAGTAAAGCTGGATGTTACGCCGTATAAACTTAAAAGCGCTGTGATTTTAGGTTTTATTTCGGGCGAATTTAAAAGCTTATCCATTTGTTTTACCGTAATTTTACTGCGCACAGGATTAACTAAAAAATGAGTATCGTATATAGCATCTGGGGTATTACTCTTATAAAGCAGGTTCATATTAAAAATGTTGTTCTTTTTAAAGTATTGATAAGCTATGTTATTTAACACCCCTACATCGGCACGCTTTAATAGCAGCATTTTAACAACGTTAAACTCATCGATTGTTAAACTAACTTGGTGTTCATCACTTAAATACTGTGCATCGGTTTTAAAATCAGCAAAACGATAGGAATACCCCAATACTCCCGCTTTTGTTAAAGCATGTAAGTCATCGAAATAGCTTTGCTTTTGGGCGTTTTGTGCCAGCGTATACAACTCATTTTTAGCAATAACATAAAAGCTAGTTTCCTTTAAGGCACTTCTTGCTACTTCAGGCACCCATTGCATAGCCATTAAAAACAACATGTCGAATTCCCCCCATTCGACCCACTTTTTGAGCCTTTTTACAGGCAAAGAGTTAAGAGTAAATTTATATTCGCTTTGAGAGTCATTGAGTATTTTTACAAACTCAGGCGCTAACCCTTGCTCTTTTTCGGCATTAATAATAATTGGAAAGTAACCGTCCTCTACCAACACATCTACATTTATTGGCTTGGCAAAACTAAACTTACTGCACGCAATAATAATTATAAAAATAAGAAACTTAAGCATTTAAAGCCTTTAACAGTCGCTATTAAGTAATATTGATATTAAGAATAGCCTAATATACGCAACTGCGTGATAAGCAGGTTTAATAATGCATTTAAATAACGTTAAAAGAGTATGGAATAACAGTGGACTAATTTTACGTAGGTAAAAGGGGTTTAGGCTTGCGAGTAAGTAAAGGCTGTAATTAGGGCGGGGTAAAATGTGTGGCTAATATATTTAATAACCACACATTTAAATTTTCACTTTAAAATACTAAAGGCACTTAGCTAATTAATCGCGAAAGTTTTTAAACTGGAAAGGCTGACCTAAATCTGCAGTGCGAACGACTTGCATAGCGGCTTGTAAATCGTCACGCTTTTTACCCGTTACACGTACTTCTTCACCTTGAATAGCAGCTTGTACTTTTACTTTTGAGTCTTTAATGGCTTTAACTACTTTTTTAGCCATGTCTTTCTCAATGCCTTGTTTAAGTGCAACATTACGAAACACATTTTTACCAGCACGAGTGATGTCTTGCAGCTCCAAGCTTGCTACGTCCATACCACGCTTAGAAATTTTACCTGCTAAAATATCAAACAACTGCATAACTTGTGAGTCAGCTTCTGCTTTTAGTTTAATTGTTTTGTCGTTTAGCTCAATTGATGCGTCAACACCTCTAAAATCAAAGCGCGTTTCTAGCTCACGGTTGGCGTTATCTACTGCATTTTTAGCTTCGTTCATTTCTACTTCTGATACGATATCAAATGAAGGCATTGGGTTCTCCTAACTATTAAATCTAAATTTATGCGCCGATTATAACGCTAAAATTATAAATCTTTACATTTTTCTGCCAGTTGTTCAGGTGCGATACTAATTTAGTTTGATATACTGCAGCCTCTTTTTTAAGCGGTTTTAGGATTTATCGTGACAAGGCGTGTTTACCAAGCAGTTTTTTTGATTAGTATTGTGGTGTTTACCCTCTTATTTGCCAAAGAAATAAAAGGCGGCGTTACGAACTTATTTCCACATGTTGATAAAGTTGCCCACTTTGGGATTTTTTTTATACTTGCCATCATTATGGATAAAGCCTTTAAGTTACCGCTGTACACGCAAGTACTCTTGCTTGCGGGCTACGGTGCAGCAATAGAAATAATGCAAGATGCGCTTCCCTACAGGCAGGCCTCGTTAGGTGATTTTGTTGCTGATTTTGCCGGTGCGGCCACGTACTTTTTACTAAGAAGCATTTTTACTCCTCGAAAAAAGAACCCTTATGGCTAATATTCTTATTATTGGCGACGGCGCTATTGGTTTATTGCTAAGCCACTTTTTATCTAAAGCTCACACTGTTCATGTGTTAACACGCAAAGCCACTGCAAATACACGCTTTTATTGCAAAGCAAAACAGCCTTCGCAAAAAATTAATGCGCGGTTTATTACGCTTAAGCAAATTAATGAACAGCCCGCGTTTGATATTGTTATTTTTGCTGTAAAGGCTTTTCAGGTTCAATCTGCCTTTACGCAAATTAAGCCCTTTTTATCGCCAAGTAGTGTACTTATTGTATCGCACAACGGTATGGGTAATGTTGAAACGCTCAATGAGCAACTCGATAAGCAACAAGCGTTGTACTTTTTAACCACCAGCATGGCTGGCTTTAAAACAAACGACTTTATAGTACAGCACACCGGTGAAGGTAAAAGCGTATTAGGTGCCTGCAACCCTTGCGCGCACAGTTATCGCCAAGCAATGTGTGAGCAATTGCAAAACGTGCCGCAGCTAAGCTATAGTACTAATATTGAGCAGCTACGTTTTGAAAAACTATTAGTAAATATTGCCATTAACCCATTAAGCGCACTGTATGATATTAAAAATGGTCAGTTACGTGCCCCTTATTTTAATAGCATTATCTTTAATTTGTTAACTGAGGCATGCCAAATAGCCCATGCTTTAAAGCTTGATATTAAGCTGGCCGATGCGCTTAACAACGCTTACAACGTAATGATGCTAACCGCTGAAAACTACTCTTCAATGCATCAAGACGTAGCGCATAACCGACAAACCGAAATAGACGCCATTTGTGGCTATATTAGCCAACAAGGAAAGCGATTAAATATCAGCACCCCGCTAAACGATGCCCTACTTGCTAAAATTAAGGCAAAAAAAAGCGTGGTATAAACCACGCTCTAAATTACGGTTAACCTTTACGGGCGGTAAACTTTTACACCCGTAAAGCCTGCTTCATGAAGAATAAGCGCCTGTAACTGGCTCATAACCCCTCTTTCACAATACAGGTAGTAATCCTTATCTTTTGGCAGATCACCAAATTTAGTCGCTAAGCGGAAAAACGGTAAATGCACTACATCTATACCGTCAATCTCAAGCGGCGCTGCATCCTCTTCCTCTGGTGAGCGAATATCAACAACCACTGCACCCGCTGGTAAATCAACTACCGACTCAGCTTCTTTAAGTTCTTGCTTAGCTTCTACGTCTATATCACGCACATCCATAATGCGAGCGTTTTCAACAACTGTATTAAGCACATCAAAGTCGAACTTTTCTTCTTCGGCTTTAATAACGTCAAGTTTAGCTTTAACTGTTGGCTTTTTAGATATTACGCCGCAATACTCAGGCATGGTTTCGGCCATTTCTGCGGTGCCAATTTTACGGGCAATATTAATAATTTCTTGTTTGTCGTGCTGAATAAGTGGGCGCAAAATCAGGGTTTCTGTTACGCGGTCAATCACACTTAAATTAGCTAAGGTTTGGCTAGAAACCTGACCTATACTCTCACCAGTTACCAAGGCTTGAATATTTAATTTTTCGGCTACTTGGCTGCCAGCACGCATCATCATACGTTTTAGCACAACACCCATTTGGCTGTTTTCAACGTTCTCTAAAATTTCGGCTACAACAGGTTCAAAATCAACCGTGATAAATTTAACTTTATGAGTAGAGCTAAATTTTTTCCATAAGTAGTAGCTGGCTTGTTTAACACCAATTTCGTGTGCTGCGCCACCTAAATTAAAGAATAAAAAGTGCGTGCGAGCGCCTTTACGGATCATCTGATAACTTGCTACACCTGAGTCAAAGCCGCCTGACATTAACGAAAGCACGTCTTCTTGTGTTGGCAGTGGAAAGCCTGCCATACCTAGGTGAGTTTGCGTAACTATGTAGGCTTTATCGTCCTTTACTTCTAAGCGAATAGTTACTTCTGGGCGGCTTAACTTAACGCGAGCGCCTTCAACGTGCTGGTTTAAACCACCACCCACGTAACGCTCTAAATCCGTAGAAGTAAAGTCGTGTTGACCAATACGCTTTGCGCGTACACAAAACGTTTTACCAACGATGGTATGCCCTACTAGGTCTATGGTTTTTTTATAGATATCGTCAAGCGTTGTGAAGTCAGTTTCGGTCACTTCAATAAATTGCACAATACCAGGAATGCGCTGCAAGCTATCGATAAAGTCTAGGCGTGTTTGCGCATCATCAAGCTTAGTTACAACAGAAATATTATCCCAGTTGTTTCTTACTTGTACTTTTTCGTCAACACGGCGCAATACAATTTTAATGTTATTTTCTAACACTTTAGTAAAGCGTTTACGTACCGAACGGCTTTTAATGGCAATTTCAGGATGTAGTTTGACGATAAATTTAAGCATAGTTCACTCTTAGACTGCGGGAATTCGCGCTCCCAGGCATTGGGCGCGCGATTATAGCAAAAATTTTTGCGTCTAGGAACTAACCAACTAACAGCAGTTAGGCAAGCGCTGGCGCTTGCTCTGCTAGTTGGGTGTATTTTTCACGTAACTGATTCATTTTAAGAATGCTTTTTTCGGTGCTGTAAGCCCTAAATAATGCTAATACTTTTAAAATGCCATGATAAATATCTTGCTCAGCTAAATTACCACTGAGCCTACGCGCTTTAATATACGGAGTCCAAAAACTAACGGTTAGTTTAAGAGTATGGGCAAGTTCAAGCGCATCTTGCTCTTCTATGGCAATCATTTCGTTATCGCGAAGGCCTAAAATAACTTGGCGAACCTGCTCTAATAAAGTTGACTGAAAACCAATGTAGGCTTGCTTTAAACTTTCATCCCTTGAGAGGATGTCGCCTAAGTTGTCGTAAAAAAAATGATAGCGCCACATTAGCTCAAATAATGAATCTAAATAAGCAGTTAAATGATCAAACGCATCATCGTTTGCTTCAATAGGTTTAAAATGAGTATGTAAATGCTCGCTGTAAAGCGCAAAAATATGTCGGATAATGTCTTCTTTATTTTTAAAATGATAGTAAAGATTACCCGGGCTCATCCCTAAATGTGATGCAATATGATTGGTTGATATTGCACGCTCACCATGTTCATTAAATAACGAAATACTGGTGTGTATTATTTTATCCTTAGTATTCATATGCGACGACTCAAATTAACTTATAAACTACATTACACTAAATATCAGCCTTGCAGTATAAACAAATCGGGCTGGTTTAAATACCATCATAATTTACTATTTTAAAAACGAGGGTCTGATTATGCTGCACGTAGGCATTTTCATTAATGTAGTGCTGTTAGCTAACGCAAAGCCTAAGCAGCGTAATTACACTTTAAAAAATGGTAACGCATTTAAAGCACTTTTACTGATTAAATATCAAACATAAAAGCTCAACCTGATCTCCTAGGCTGATTTGTAGAACAAACACTGATAGACTACTTAAAAAATAATAGTTAGTGAAATCTATGAACGTTACGGCAATCTATCCTGGTACATTCGACCCGTTAACCAACGGCCACACCGACCTAATTCAGCGCGCAGCTAAAATGTTTAGCACGGTTATTGTTGCTATTGCTCATAACCCTTCTAAAAAGCCGTGCTTTAGTCTTGATGAGCGAGTTGATTTAGCCAACACTATTTTAGGGCATTTAAGTAATGTAAAAGTGATTGGCTTTTCAGGCTTACTAGCCGATTTAGCTTTTGATCATAAAGCCGATGTGCTTATTCGCGGTATTAGAGCGGTATCTGATTTTGATTACGAATTTCAGCTCGCAAATATGAACCGCCGCCTAAATCCAGATTTAGAAAGCGTGTTTTTAACACCTTCTGAGCGCAACTCGTTTATATCATCAACCTTGGTAAAAGAAGTTGCCCGCCATAATGGCGATGTGAGCGAATTTGTAAGCCCACTTGTAGTGGATGCTTTAAAACAAAAGTTAGGCTGCGACGCAAGCTAAAAAAAACACAATTAGCGCACTTTAGGTGCGCTAATATACCTAACTACTTTTTAGCCATAACTTGTAATTCATTGCGGTTAAATAAAGCGCGTTTAAGCTTTACCAAGCCTAAAATATCTTTGTTTATAATTAATACTATTGCCATTATTAAGTCACTCGAAAACTGGCCAACCCCATAGACCCCCCATAACCACCAATAGTCATAACTAACCAACACCACATAATCGTAATGCATAGCCATGTGTAATGTTGCATTAAACGTTAAACCACAAAGAAGATAATAATAGGCTGTGGCGTTAGCATGTTTATAATTATAGGAGAGGCAAGCAAGCGTGAAAATGGTAAGTAAATCTGCAATTACTAAATCTAAATATATTGAGCCTGTAAGGATAAATGATGCTTTGAACATAAATAGGCTGAGCGTATAAGAGAGCATCATCACCAAAGAAATGTACATAATATGCTTATTGCGGCAGTTTATTGTACAAGCAAAATTATAAAGAAATGGAACTACAAAAGCCCATGTAATAAAAATACTTAGGTAGTCATTTACTGTGCTCAATGTCATAAATACATGTTGAAGCATTAATGAGCACCCATTTTCTTAACGAGAAAATTTTTGACTTTTATTAACCCTAAAATATCTTTATTTATAAATAAAACCAATGCCATTACTAAGTCACTTGTAAGCTGCCCAATACCATAAAGCCCCCAAAACCACCAATACTCTATATTCCCAACAACGATACTATCGTAATGCATACCGTAAAATACAAAAGCATTAAAACTTAGCCCCACGAGTAAATAATAAAAAGCGATCGGTTTCGCTTTCGATAGAAAAATCATCCATATCATCAAAGCGATTATGGTAACTGCATCAAATAAGAACAGGTTTAAGTGAGGTGTGGCTGTTTGCGGGTCCATAACCATACTTGATGTATATGAAGCCATCATAATAAATGATATTTGGGCTAAACTTTTATCTGACTTATTTATGCTTGTAGATAAGCAATATAAAAATGCAAAAACAAACAACCATGTAATTAAAATGGTTATGTAATCATAAAGGTCAGCCATCGCCCATAACAGGTTATGCATATCGGAAACGCTTCAACTTTGTAGTTAAATAATTACTTAGCTTTACTAAACCTAAGACATCTTTATTAACAACTAAAACCAACGGCATTAACAAATCAGTAAAATACATGCCAAACACATAAACATTCCAAAGCCACCAATAATACAATGTGCCACGTACTTCGATATCGTAATGCATCGCTAAAAACAAACACGCATTAATACTTAAGCCTGCAATGACATAATATAAAGATACAGGCATAGCTTCATTACTAATGCGTTTATAGGAAAAAATGACTCCTAAAGTAACAATGTCAAAATAAAAATAATATAAGTGCGATACAGTAACTGTATCGAAGAGAGTGCTAGAGCTATAAGAGATCATCATAATCAAAGATAAGTACACATTCGCTTTTTGAGAAGTATTTATACTTACAGATAAATTATATAAAAATGCAAAAACGAACAGCCAAGTAATGAAAATACCCACATAGTCTCTAATTGACACTAAATCCCAAAGAATATCAGCCACTTTGCTTCAATCTCATAACACCGTTCACTAACTTATCAGTAGCATACACTAACATTAAGAAATCCTTTTTAACGAAAAAAATACTAACCATGATGATATCCATAATATTAATAACAACCGTATAAAAAGACCAAAACCACCACGGTTCGTAATTACCACGTACAAACACATCTATGTGCATAGCTAAAAATAATAACGAATTGATGCTCAAGCCAAATAATAAGTAAGTAGACATGAGCTTTTCAGGTAAGTAATACCGCAGAAAAAAAATAAAAAACAAAGTGGCTACGTCATAGCAAAATAACTCTATGTAGCTAATGTTGTAAATATCTATCACTGTACTTAAGCAGTAAGAAACTACCATAACTAAAGATAGCCATACTGCCTCTTTAGATGGATTGTTAATGCTAGTTGTTAGTGAATATAAAAAGGCCATTAAAAACCCCCACTGCACCAACACACCGATATAAACTGACACTTCAGGAGGGATTAGAACATTATTCACTATTGCGGTTTCTTAGCAAAGAACGAGTAAATAAGGTTTTTTAAATAAATAAGCTTTAAAAAATCTCTATTGATAAACAACACTAAAATCATGCTTAAATCTAATACCAATACTACCGTTACATAAAAATCATAAAACCACCAGTGGGTGTAATTCTGTAAAATATGACGGTCTAAGTACATACCCAGAGCTAAACACATATTGATACTCAGCCCAAACATAAGGTAGTTAAAGGCAATTGTTTTTTCTTTAATATATAAGTTTTGCACAAGTGCCAATACAACTAGGGTTATAGCATCTAATAAAGCAATATCAAAATAAGTAACTGTTTGAAAATTAAAGAACATTCCTGGGAAATATGAAACAGCCATTATAAGCGAAAGGATAACTAATGCTTTAAAGCGTGAGTTAATAGATGAAACTAAAGAGTATAGAAATGCCATGAGAAATCCCCATTGCATAATAATACTTAAAGTATGTGCAAAGCTTATATCTGAGATAAAAGAAATAAACCCCATCTTAAAAGCAAGCTCGGAGAATAAAGATCTCGAAATTTATTAAAACAACCATTTACTAAACAACCTGACTTAACACTAAACTTTTTAACAATTATTATTAATTACAAAGTTCTATTAAAAAACCAACTTTTAAACCTAACAAGACCTAAAAAGTCTCTATTGATAATTAGTACGGCAATCATACACAAATCAGAAAACATAACAGCCGATGAATAGAAACGCCAAAACCACCAGTAGGTATAATTATATAGAATATTGGTATCTAGATACATGCATAGGGCTAAAAAGGTGTTAACACTAAGGCCGATGATTAAGTAGACATAAGCTGTCGTTTTCTCTTTAATAAAATAACGCTGAGTTACATACACAGCAACTAAAATAGCGATATCTAAAAGGGCAAAATCTAAATAAGTAACCGTTTGAAAGTTTGTGAATATCCAAGGCAAGTAACCTATCGCCATAATACTCGAAAGTACAACAAAGCCTTTAAAGGGATTATTAATAGAGGATACGAATGAGTATAAAAAGGCCATGAGAAACCCCCACTGCACAATAGCGCTTAATATATAAGCGAAATCGAAGTTAGAGATTAAAGCAAAGATACTCAAAGGTAGGATATACAGTATTAAAGCAACTTACTCTTTAATACTTTGTGCTTACTTATAAGAAAGTTGCTGATTAGAGCCTTCAATTTATGAAGTCCGAGAAAGTCTCTATCTACTATTAATGCAACAATCATAGTTAAATCAATAATATTGACTGTAAAAGTATAAATATTCCAGAAAACCCATGATTCCCTATTCCCTAATATATATATATCCAAGTGCATTAATAAACTGAAAACTGAATTAATTATCAAACCAGATATGAGATATAAAAAAGATGTAGTCGTCTTTTTTATGAAGAAGTAAACTAACCCCAAAGTTGCTACTGTAGCATAATCATATAAAGCCCAATCTACGTAAACTGAGCTTTGAAAAGAAAACCAAGTGAAATAATAATACGAGATGGAATAAGAAGCCATCATTACAAATGAACTGATAAATAGAGTAGTATCTCTTTTTAATTGTAATGAAAAAATAAATACATTAAAAAGAAACGCCATCAAAAACCCCCAAGTTGAGAAGGCTGAAAGCGAAAACATACCAAAAAAGTCAGTCAAAAACATTGAACACCATTTGTATTACTTAGGTTTTACAGGTGGGAGGTAAACAACTCCACCACGCTGGAGTTCCGCACTCGCAGCACTCATCGCCTCTTGAGAGAAACTTACTGTATCAGATTGTAGGGTTTTAGGGCTAGCAGTTTGTTCCGTTGCAGGCTGTAATTGTTGTGTTTTATTGTATGCTTGCATTTGTAATTGGCTATTAGCTGAAACTTGCATGTGATTGATCCTTGTATAAGTTTTAATATTATTTGGCGCAACCTTTAATCACACCATCATGTAGGTAATTGCATTACCTGTTTTAAGCAGTGATAGCTATTTTGCTATCTGACTTATACAAAGCAACCAATGTGCCAACATTTTTTGACATATTAAAAATACATGCTACCTACAACTATTTATTAAAACTAAATCTAAAACCCTAGCTAACACCGAGCTCATCTGACCAGTTTATTATACACATAAAAAAACGCACAGGGGTAACCGTACGTTTTTTATATCCAGGGAATTTAAGCCACGTATTTACACGGGATCTCCGCACGTGTACTTGGCTTTAAAATATATTCCATTGCTACTTCGTCACAATTTTCTTTACGAAGGCAAAGTTCGCAATCTTTCATTACCTTCTCTGGTAACGATTCTTTACTACAAAAAGTAAAACGTTGCTGTTCAAAAAAATCTGGCACACGAGTTAGTACAATAACGCGATTAAGCGCCAATTTTTTGGCTTTTGCTAATAAGTGCTCTACAAGCTGCCTACCCTGTCCAGTTACCGCGCTTTGTGGATCAATGCCTAAAGAGCGTATTTCAGCAAGCCCCGTGTCGTAAATGTATAACGATGCACATCCCGACACTTTGCCGTCTATTTCTGTTACTGCAAATTCGTTAATTGAATGCACCATGTCGCTTTTAGCACGCGGCAAGTTTTCACCTACAGTGGCCCAGTGCTGTATCAGCCTAGCAATATCTTCAACATCATCTAAATTTGCATCACGAACCGTTATTTGCTGTTTTTTTTTGGCTTCTTTAACCGCTTTAGTAACTTGTTCAATAGATGTACCGCCAAGCGCTTGACGTGCTTTAATACAGGCATCTATTTCAAGTACTGGGTAAACGTCATCTTCAAATACGTCATTAACCGATTTGTACTGCTCAAGCGAAAGCTCTTCAAGGGTTTTACCTTCGCTTATAGCAAGCTGCACAAGTACACCCACAATGTGGTGGCCTTCTCTAAATGGCACACCTTTAGCTACTAAGTAGTCTGCAAGCTCTGTTGCATTAGCATGGCCACCTTTTGCTGCTGCAAGCGTTTTATCGCCGTTTACTTTTGCGCCTTTGATACACGCTTGCGCCATGTGAATACAGGCAAGCCAAGTTGGCATAGCGTCAAAAAGACCTTCTTTGTCTTCTTGCATATCTTTATTGTACGCAAGAGGGAGTGCTTTTAAGGTCATCATCATGGCACTAAACGCACCAAATACACGGCCCGTTTTACCACGAATAAGCTCTAGTGCATCAGGGTTCTTTTTCTGCGGCATTAACGATGAGCCAGAGGTAACATTATCAGCAAGCTCTATAAATCCGGCTTCACCAGAATTATAAAATATTAAATCTTCAGCCATACGTGATAAGTGAATCATCGAAATAGAGGCACAGCTTAAAAGCTCTACTACAAAATCACGGTCAGATACGCCATCAAGGCTGTTTTTAGTTGCGCCAGTAAAGCCCAGGCCTTGCGCCAAAGCTTGGCGATCAATTGGGTAGGCAGTACCTGCTAGTGCGCCACTACCTAGAGGGCAAAAATTAAAACGCGCTTTGGCATCTTGCAAGCGGCTTTCATCACGCTCTAGCATTTCTACATAAGCCATACACCAATGGCTAAACAGTACAGGTTGAGCACGTTGTAAATGAGTGTAGCCTGGCAATATAGTGCCCAGCTCGCGCTCCGCTAACGCCACAAACTCAGCTTTTAGTGCAGCAATTGCACCAAGCAAATGATCGGCAGTATCACGGCACCATAATCTAAAGTCAGTGGCTACTTGGTCATTACGGCTTCGGCCTGTGTGTAGCTTTTTAGCTAAATCACCTACTTTTTCGATTAGTGCAGCTTCTACGTGCGAGTGTATGTCTTCTGCACCTGAGGTTGCCACTGCTTGTGGATCTGCTTTTACTTCTTCAAGCAGTTCATTTAGTGCTGCAACCAATTTGGTGTGCTCATCGCTTGTAAGTACATTTACTTGCTCAAGCGCACCTGCCCATGCCACAGAGCCAATAATATCTTGCTCTGCTAACTGATAATCGAACGGAAGTGAGTCGTTAAACTGTTTAAACGCCTCATCTGGACCCGTAGAAAAACGTCCGCCCCATAATGCCATGAAATCTCTCCAAACCCTGTAATGCCCCTTATACAAGGGGCTATAAATAATTTACTTTTTAGCCATTGCTGAAATTCTGCTCGAAAGCGAGAATAAACGAATAAAGCCTTCAGCGTGCGATTGGTCATATACGTCGTCTTCACCAAATGTAGCAAAGTCTTCGCTGTATAAGCTATTAGGTGATTTTTTCTGAACGGCTGTCACTTGGCCTTTGTAAAGCTTAAGTACAACTTCACCTGTAGCTAGTGTAGAAAGCGCTTCTGCACCGGCTAAAATAGAATCTTTAAGAGGTGTAAACCAACGACCGTCATAGACTAAATGCGAAAATTCACCGCCCAGTACTTCTTTCCACTTACGGCTTGATTTATCAAGCACTAGCTCGTCAATGGCTTGCAGTGCCGCCATAATAACGGTACCGCCTGGTGTTTCGTAACAGCCGCGCGATTTCATGCCTACTAAACGGTTTTCTACAATATCTACACGGCCAACACCATGTGGCGCAGCAATGTCGTTTAATTTAACTAAACAGTCGTAAGGTTTAAGCTGCTCGCCATTTACGGCAACCACTTCACCCTCAATAACCGTAAGCGTTACATGCTCAGCTTTATCGGGTGCTTGTTCTGGTGAATTAGTCCAGGTCCAAACTTGGTCACTAGGCTCACACCATGGATCTTCAAGCTCGCCACCTTCGTGCGAAATATGCCATGCATTAGCATCACGGCTGTAAATTTTTGTTGCTGAAGCAGAACACGGAATATCACGCTCAGCCAAGTAATCTAATAATGATTCACGGCTTGATAAATCCCACTCACGCCATGGTGCAATTACTTTTAAATCAGGTGCAAGCGCTGCAAAACATGATTCAAAACGTACTTGGTCATTACCTTTACCAGTACAACCATGCGAAAGTGCATCGGCACCTACTTTACGTGCAATTTCAACTTGCGCTTTAGCAATAATAGGACGCGCCATAGACGTACCTAATAAATAAGTACCTTCGTAAATAGAACCCGTTTTAAGCGTTGGGTAAATGTACTCACTTACCATTTCATCTTTTAAGTCAACTACGTAACACTCAGATGCGCCTGATGCGATGGCTTTTTCTTCAACGCCTTCAAGTTCTTCAGCGCCTTGGCCTACATCGGCAACAAAGGCAATTACTTCACAACCGTAGTTTTCTTTTAACCATGGCACGATAGCTGAAGTATCAAGACCACCTGAATAGGCTAAAACGACTTTTTTAATTGAACTCATAGGTGTTCCTTAACAAAATTTGGATTTAGTAATGTAACTAGCAGAGCATTTTGCGCATGCATGCGATTTTCTGCTTGTTGAATAATTTTTGATGCTGGGCCATCCATTACCTCAGAGGTAATTTCAAACTCACGGTGTGCCGGTTGGCAATGTAATACCGTAGTCGCACCTGTTTGTTCTAGCAATGCTTGGTTTAGCTGATAAGGCATGTATTTTTCTTTAACTTGCTCAAGAGGCGTATCATCGCCCATAGACACCCACGTATCTGCATATACAACATTAGCGCCTACAGCGGCTTCTACACGGTCGCTTACCATTACTGATGCGCCGTTCATTGCAGCAATTTGCTCTGCCTTTTTAAGAATTTGTGAATCAGGCGAGCTGCCTTTTGGTGTAACAGCAACAAAATCAGTACCTAGCGTTGCCGCTAATAGCATAAGTGAATGAGTAACGTTGTTACCTTCACCTAAGTAAGCCACTTTTAGCTCGCTTACATCGCCGTGTACTTCTTGTAGCGTTAAAAAGTCAGCCAATGCCTGGCACGGGTGATATAAATCACACAAGCTATTCACTACAGGTACACTAGAGTATTCACCTAAGGTGGTTAACGTGCTGTGCTGGTTTACGCGCGCGACAATACCATCAGCCCACGTAGAAATATTAAGTGCAAAGTCTTTTACAGATTCACGTGCACCCATAGCGCCGTTTTGCTGATCTAAATACACAGCGTGGCCGCCTAAACGGTTAATTCCAATATCAAACGATAAACGCGTACGTAAACTTTGCTTTTCAAATAAGGTAACAATTGACTTACCCGCTAATACTTGGCTGTACTTTTCTGGCTTTGCTTTTAAATCACGCGCTAGTTTTAGTAAATTTAGTGCGCCTTGTTGGTCTAATTCTAGACCCGTTAAAAAATTCTCTAACATGATAACCCTATGGTGTAATTTTTGTTCCGACATGCTCGCCCTGTAGCAAAGCAGTTAAATTGTCTGGCTTTTGCCAGCTGGAAATATACACACCGCGTCGTAAATGTTGGGCAGCGTGCAGGCTGGTCTTAACTTTGACCTCCATTCCGCCCAAAATTACCCCTTCATCAATTAAAGTATCAATGTGTTTTGTGTCAAGTTGATGTAACGGCTGCTTGTTTGCATCAAGTACCGCTTCTACATCTGTCATAAAAATAAGTTCTGCATTTAAGTTGCTAGCAATCGCTGCGGCAGCTTCATCAGCATTAACGTTATACCAGTTACCTTGCTCATCAAACCCAATAGAGCTCACGATAGGTAACCGGCCAAGCTTAAGTAAATCGTTAACAATTGAATCATCATTACTTTCGCACTTACCTACTTGCCCAAGCGCTTTTAGCTTTTGAGACGCCATAACTCCGGCTTCATACAAACAAAGGCCAACAGGTTTATGGCCTGCATTAATAGCTTGGCTTACCAGCTGCTTATTTGCACAGCCAGCCAGCGCCCCCACTATGTAAGGCATTTGCTCACTTGGGCTAATACGCAGTCCTTGGTGCTTTGCACTAGCAAAGCCTGCTTGTTTTAGCCAAGTGTCAACTAACGAGCCACCACCATGAACAATAACAAACTGATTATTTTGATCAGCGCTTAATACATCAAACAAAGCTTTTGCCGCGTTTTCAGTATTAAGTACAGCACCACCTAATTTAATTACCCACGTTTTAGTGCTCATTAAAAGGCTCCTTTTAAGCCAGTGGTGTGATCTAAATTCATTGATAAGTTAATACATTGCAAGGCTTGGCCCGCAGCGCCTTTTAATAGATTATCTATCGCTGCCATAACAATCAGTTGAGAGCCTTGCTGCTGCCAACCAATATCAACATAGGGTTGTTTTACCACGCTTTTAATAGATGGCACTTTATCAGCTAACAAACGAATCAACGGCTCGTTATTAAGTACTTGATAAGCATCAGATACGTTTTCCTTGGTAACGCCTGGCTTAAGCTGTACATAAATAGTTTCTAAAATTCCACGCGGAAAGTTACCTAAGTGCGGTGTAAATAACACCTTGTGGCCAAGGTGTTGTTCAATTTCAGGCCCATGACGATGGTTAAACAAACCATACGGGGCAAGCGATACTTCACAAAAGTGAGTACCTACGCTGGCTTTACGCCCTGCGCCAGTAACACCTGAAACAGCATTAATAATCACTTTTTCATCACTCAACAAGCCTGCCTGTTGCAACGGCTTTAACGCATTAAGCGCAGCGGTTGGGTAACAGCCGGCTACTGCCACAAGATTTGCATTGGCAATTGCACTGCTATTCCACTCTGCTAACCCGTAGGCTGCTTCGTTTAATAACTCAGGATGTTGGTGCTCAAAACCATAGTAAGTAACATAGTCGTCGTTGCTAGCAAGGCGGTAACCGCCTGATAGGTCAAATACTTTTTTACCCATAGCTAAAAACTGCGGGGCTAAATCAACACTTACTTTGTGATCAGTACATAAGCAGATGTAATCGGCACTCGAATTTATGTCATCAAACGCTGATTCGCTCAGTGGTAGTAGAGGAATATCAAGAAGGTTTCTATGCTCTGGGTATAAATCACTTAATAATTTATGTTTATCTAAACTTCCCTCAGAGACATAACAGCCCGATAACGTTAAATTAGGGTGCTTAGCAACTAAGCTTGCTAATTCTGCGCCGCTATAACCGCTTGCGCCAATAATCGCTACATTCATTTTTTACTCGTTTATAAATTTACTACTAAATAGGTGTGGTGTTCGCTTACACTAGCTTAGATGCTAGCTAATACTTTTCTCAATGAATTGTTGATTATCGTCGCATTATCTTCATGGCTATACTTAATATATTTATGCTTAAAAAGTGAATTGATATTCATCATAAATACTTTTATATTGTTATGCAATTAAATTGAATAATTATTTTGGATTTTTTTATGTCTTTGCCGTCATTTATCTCTATGTACCAACAACTCATTGCTGCCCCCTCTATTAGTGCAATAGAAGATGAACTTTGTATGAGTAATAAAGGGGTAATAGAGTTGCTAGCACATTGGTGCGAAAGTTTAGGTTTTACTTGCGAAATTATAGAGTTAGAAGGTGGGAAAGGCCGATACAACCTACTTGCAAAGCGAGGGCAAGGCGATGGCGGCTTAATGCTTGCCGGCCATACAGACACCGTACCGTTTGACGATAGCCGCTGGAACCACGACCCGTTTAAACTCACTGAACATAATAATAACTTATATGGTTTAGGTAGTATTGATATGAAAGGCTTTTTTGCTTTTGTATTACAAGCTATTAGTGAGCTTGATATAAAGCAGCAAACACAACCTATTTTAATACTCGCCACGGCCGATGAAGAAACCACCATGGCCGGAGCGCAGCAAATTTGTAAGCATCCTAATTTAAAACCTGCGCGTTGTATTATTGGTGAACCTACTGATATGACTCCTGTATTTACTCACAAAGGACATATGAGCACGGCTATAAGAGTGATTGGTCGCTCAGGTCATAGTTCCGATCCCGAACGTGGTCTTAACGCCATCGAAGTCATGCATAAAGTGATTACAAAGTTGCTGATCTTAAAAGAGCAGTTAAAGAATAAATATTCAGTTGAACATTTTGAAATACCTTACCCTACCTTAAATTTAGGTAATATTCATGGTGGCGACAACGCAAATCGAATTTGTGGCTGCTGCGAAATGCATATAGACATGCGCCCGCTCCCAGGGTTAAGCATTAAAGACTTACAAGCCTTACTTATTGATGCCACCAGCGATATAAACGCGCAATACCCAAGCGCAGTGAGCGTAATTGATTTACACGAGCCCATTCCAGCTTTTAGTGGCAGCACTGATAGCGCACTCGTTAAAATGGCAGAAAAAATTGCAGGGGAAAAAGCAGTTGCAGTAAATTACTGCACAGAAGCTCCGTTTATTCAGCAACTTGGCTGTGAAACAATAGTCATGGGGCCAGGCTCAATTAATCAAGCCCACCAACCTGATGAATTTTTAGCAATGGAGAAAATAAACCCATCGCAAAAAATTATAACTGACATTATTAGGGCAAACTGCTTTAACGCTTAAAAAGAAGACTGTAGTAAAAACTCACAGCAAAAATAACAAAGGCGCCCATTGGCGCCTTTGTTTTAGTTTATACCTAGGCGTTACCGCATATACTTACTTAAGTACTTTTTAAATACAGGGTCTGTTTTAGCAAGCTCTTTTTGCTCAGCTAAAATCTCTTTTAATATAACACCCGATGTGAGCGGATTAGCCAATACCACTCTAAATACCACCGTCGGCTGATTATCGTACTTTGAAGGGGTTAAGCGAGTACGCGATACAAACGAGCGCCCTGATTCACGTTGGCGTTTTTGCATACTGGCAGTAAAGCGATTGAGCGACGCGAAAATTTCTAACCGTGTTGCGGCATCTGCTTGAGCTATGGCTTGTTTAATTTGTTTAGGCACATAGCGGTATGTAAGCAAACACAGCTCAGGCTCTGAAATCAGCTCAAAGTCTTCATCGGCTTTAATTAAATCAGCAAAGTAATGTGCTTTTTTAATACTACGATCAATAAGCATTTCGTAACCCTTGCGACCAATAACGCGTAAGCAAGCATGTACTAACATAGCCATACCAGGGCGGCTGCCTTCGAGTGTATGGCTTCCTAAATCTTTTGAACCTTTACGTAATATGTACTCTGCATGGTGCTCTATTGCATCCGTAGCAGTTGGGTCTTTAAATAACACCAAGCCTGCGCCCATTGGCACATACATTTGTTTGTGTGCATCAATGGTAATTGAATCTGCACGCTCAATTCCTTTTAATAATGGGCGATGTGTTTGCGATAAAAGCGTTGCCCCACCCCACGCTGCATCAACGTGAAAATGACAGTTTATTTGCTGTGCTAAATCGGCCATATCATTAAGAGGGTCGATATTACCGGTCTCGGTTGTACCAGCAACCCCTACAATTGCCATAACTTTTATGCCTTGCGATTCAAGCTCTAAGGCTTTTTCGCGCATGGCATTCACATCAACCTTATTATTTTCGCAGGTTTTTACACCAATTAAATTTTCACGGCCGATGCCTAGTAAGTCAATTGATTTACCTAAAGAATAATGCCCTCGCTCCGACACTAAAACGGCCAGCCCTTTGTAGCCATAATGCAGCATACCGGCAACGAGCCCTTGAGCGGCAATGCCTTTAAAGCTGCCGTCGGGTTTTAATAAGCGGTTACGTGCAATCCACAGTGCCGTTATGTTTGCAACTGTACCACCAGAACAAAAAGCACCGAGTGATGTTTTAGCACTGTGCATCCATTTAGAATAAAACGACTCATCTTGCGAGTAAGCTAAATGATGCATCATACCTAGTACTTGGCGCTCTAGGGGCGTAAATGCTTTTGAGGTTTCTATTTTTACTAGGTTTTGATTAAGCCCCACCATCAATTTTGAAAGCGGTAGTAAAAAATGCGGAAGAGCCGATGTCATATGCCCAATAAAGCTAGGCGCAGCCGTGTGTACCGAATGGGCAACTAGCTGCTCCATAATATCTTGGGCGTAAGCAGATACAAACGTTGGGTTTTCTGGAATCACCGCAGCCTGAAAATCTTTTTCAATTTCGTGTAATGGTTTTTCAATTGCCGCTATATTTTCGTTTAAAAACCCTGCTAAATTACTCGAAATTTCAAGCTCAATTTTGCTTAAAGTTGAGTCTGGCGCTTCAGGTACAGTAAATATACGCTTAAGGCTTTCTTTAGAGGCGACGGCACAACGCTTTTGATCCATCTTTATACCTAGTGTGTGTGTAGCTAAAACACGCGTTTAACAGTTAAAAATGCCAAACTATGGCGCTATTATAAGCAGCGTGCTTCTTTTAAAAATTGCGCTAACTTTACTGCAATATAAGTAAAATGTCTCCCTTTAAGCCATAAAAGCGACTAAACGGATGACAAATATTGTAAAAAAATTTCAATAATAGGATTTTATTAAAAAGTCACATTTTAGTTTTGGGCAAATTGCATTTATGCGTATACTTAATATGTGTAACAATAAGGGACAAGTATGCTCACAGGGAAATTAAAAGGGAAGTGGTTTATAGCTGGCTTTACATTGTTTTTGGTCAGTTTATTAGTCTATGTTTATTACACCTATAGCTCAGCGCGTAGCGAAATTATGCACGCTGTCGATGAGCGCCTTCTAAATGCCGCCACCAGCGTAAAACATATTTTAGGGCAAAGTTACCACGATAGAATTAGCCAAGGTTACGATATTGGTTTTTCGGTTTACCAAACTAAAAGCAAACAACTCTCAGAGCTTGCACAAGCGCTTGATATAGCTTACGTCTATTCGATGATCATGCGCGATAACAAAGTTTACTTTACCTCATCCAGCTACACTAAAGACGATCAAGAAAACGCACGTGTTACGCAATTTCTTGATTTATACCCAGAGGCCACCGACATTAACAGGGGCGCGTTTTATTCTACCGAGCCTGTTTTTGAGCAATCTAGCGACCAATGGGGTGATTTTAAAACTGTTTTTATTCCCTTTGTAGATAAATATGGTACTACCTACATTACGGGTGCCGACATAACCTTAGATGATTTAAATAAAAAGCTTCAATACAGCGTCACTAAAGCCATAATAACGGCGTGTTTTTTCTTTTTTATTGCGGTACTGGTTGCAGCTATTTATATATATTTGTTAAAGCGTACCCTAGCAACAGATGCCAGTACGGGCTTTGCCAATCATATTGCGCTTGAGTACTTTATCAAAAAGAGTAATTCACACCACATGCAGCTTGCCATTATTTGGGTGAACGAAATTGAAGATATTAATAGCTTTTATGGCACTCAAGTTGGCGACAACGTAATGAAAAGCTTGCTCAGTCATTATCAAAGTCGCAGCCCGCAAAGCTGTAAGGTGTATCGCCTTGCTACTAATAAAATTGCCGTGCTTACCCCTAAAAGCTTTAAAAGCAGCGAACTGAGCGATTTAGTTGAGTCGTATAACGCAAACAGCCCGGTATTAACAAACCCATTTATTTATATAACTTACTGCGCAGGTATCGCCAGTGGTAATAAATCACTACTGATTGAAAACGCGCACATTGCAACGCTTCAGGCTAAACATGGCCGCGGTAAAGTTGTTAGCTACTCAAAAGTAATGAGCGATGTAAAAAACCAGTATCAATACAATGTAAGCCTTGCCAAAGAGGTTCAAGAAGCATTTGATAACAACCGCATAGTGCCTTATTTTCAAGCTATGTTTAACACCACCAATAATGAAGTTGTACATTACGAATGCTTAGCCAGAATGGTGACTAAGAATGGCGAAATTTTAAAACCCGACTCATTTTTAAATGTAGTGAGCCGCTCAAGAATGGGCGGACTACTAACGCGCACGCTATTTAGCCAATGTATAGAGCGGTTTAGAAAAACAGATATATGCTGGAGCTTAAATATCAGCGATAAAGATATACTCGACCCTAGTTTGAGTGAATACATTGCTAGCGAGCTTAAGCGCTACCCGCACCCAGAAAACATCACGCTTGGCCTTTTAGAGTCACATGCTATTACTAATTTTTTAGAAGTTAAAACGTTTATTTCTATGGTAAAAACCAAAGGGGTGAATGTCATTATTACTGGTTTTGGTAGTGGTTATTCAAATATTTCGAATGCGCTAAAGCTTGAAGTAAACGGTATAAAACTCGACGGCGCATTAGTAAAACAAGCAGTAAGTGATGAAAATATAGCCTTATTTATTGAGCATACAGTTCATGCTGCAAAGCAGCTTGGTTTAACGCTCATGGCAGAGTCGGTAGAAAATGTAAGTATTGAAAATGCGCTTAAAAATGTAGATGTGGCGCTGATGCAAGGCAATTACTTTGCTTACCCAGCGCCACATGTTAACTCATCAAGCCAAGAGGAAGTGGCCGTTTAAAGGTCTATCACTAAACGATGGCTTTGTTGGCCGCTGGCCCAGTATTTACGCTCAAACGGAGTAATTGCTTCGTTTGATTCATACAGCGTCACCTCACAAGGGTGTCCCGATAGCTCAAGCGCTCTGGCAAACTCTTTTACATAAATATCCCAGTTACTGCGCACCTCTAAGCGACCACCTAGCTTAACAATAAACGGAAAAATAGCCGCGCCGTGCCACCTACGCTGGATATGCTTAGATTTAGGCCATGGGTTAGGATAAAGCAAATAATGATGAGTAGGCTGCCAATTAGCAGCCACAGCTAAACGCCAAAAGTCATTTAAGTCAGCTTGGACCAAAATGTACTGGCCGCTGTCTGTTTGTTTATATTCAACATCGTGCTTATCTAAGCGATGTGACGATTTATCAATACCAATAATTAATGCATCTGGGTGGCGCTTAGCTAAATTAGCCGAGCTCTCCCCTACTCCACAACATGAGTCTATAATAAGCGGTCCATTAAAAGCTTGAACCTGCTCATTGACTTCATCGAACGCTTGTTGAGTGTGTTCAGCAATAGGCTTTTTAAACTCTGCGTTTAAATGCTTGTTAACGATTTCATCAAGCTTTTCGTGTATACCCGCCTGATTAGATACAATACTGCGTGAATTTGCATCGCTCATTAATGTCTAAGCCCCACACCTTTTTTAATTAACGTTAGCGCTAAAGTAAATAGCACCGTAATAAATACTAATATAACGCCAAGCGCGACACTTAAATCAACATCCGACACGCCTAAAAAGCCATAACGAAACGCATTAACCATATAAATAATTGGGTTTATTTGCGATACATTTTGCCAAAACTCTGGCAGTAGCGTAATTGAATAAAATACGCCACCTAAGTATGTTAGTGGCGTTAAAATAAAGGTTGGGATAATACTAATATCGTCAAAACTATTGGCGTAAATAGCGTTAATTAAACCACCTAGTGCAAACACCGCTGAGGTTAAAATTACCGTCGCCATAATTACAAATATATTGTGTATTTGAATATCCACAAACAACAGTGATACACAGGTAACAATAAAGCCTACCATCATGCCGCGGGTCATACCGCCGCCCATATAACCAAGTACAATTATGTAATTAGGCACAGGCGCAACCAATAGCTCTTCAATACTTTTTTGAAACTTGGTTGAATAAAAACTAGAAGCAACATTAGAATATGAGTTGGTAATAACCGACATCATTATTAGCCCCGGAACAATAAATTCCATGTAGCTAAAACCACCCATTTCACCAATACGTGAGCCAATTAAATTACCAAAAATAACAAAGTATAAACTCATCGTAATCGCCGGCGGTACTAAGGTTTGCACCCAAATACGTAAAAAACGAATACACTCTTTAATCCATAAACTCTTTAAGGCTACGCCATATTTAAACATTTATTCGCCCCGCCCTTGCTCTAGTAATCCTACAAATAACTCTTCTAATCTGTTTGCTTTATTACGCATACTCAAAACAGTGTTGCCTTGCTCGGTTAGCGCACTGAAAACTGCATTTAAGCCTTGAGATTTAGCCACTTCAACTTCTATGGTGTGCTCATCAGGCATGCTAAACGAGTACCCCTCAAGGGTAACTGGCTGTGCTGGCTGTTTTAAATCGAGCACAAAGGTTTCTTTATCAAGCTTAGCTAGTAACGCTTTTATAGTGGTGTTTTCAACAATACGGCCAGTATCAATAATGGCGATGTTTTTACATAACAGCTCGGCTTCTTCAAGATAATGCGTGGTTAAAATTATCGTTACGCCTTGCTCATTAATTTGGCGTAAAAAGTCCCACATTGAGCGGCGCAGCTCTATATCAACCCCTGCAGTGGGTTCATCTAATATTAGTAGCTTTGGCTCATGCATTAATGCGCGGGCAATCATTAAACGGCGTTTCATACCCCCAGAAAGCGTACGTGCTTGCTTGTCTTTTTTTTCTAATAAGCCAAGCTGAGTTAAATATTTATCGGCACGCTTATGCGCTTCTGCGCGGGTAACACCGTAGTAGCCTGCTTGATTTACCAATATTTGGCCAAGCGTTTCAAACTGACTAAAGTTAAACTCTTGTGGGACAAGCCCTAAATGCGCTTTAGCAGCTTCAAGGTCGGTATCGATGTTGTGACCAAACACTTCCACCTTACCTTGCGTTTTATTTACCAAGGACGATATAACACCAATAGTGGTCGACTTACCGGCACCATTTGGGCCAAGTAAGGCAAAAAAGTCGCCTTCAAAAACTTGTAAATCAACACCTTTCACGGCCTCTACACCGTTTTTATAAACCTTGGTCAGGCCTTCTATATTTAAAGCAACATTTTGCTTATTCATTATTTACCCTCACCATAACCCCAACGTTTAGTTAGGTTATGTTCAATGTTTAAATGATCTAAAATTCGCGCCACCATAAAATCAACTAAGTCTTCAATACGTTGTGGCTTGTGATAAAAACCAGGCGCAGCGGGCATAATAGTGACCCCTAAACGCGCAAGCTTTAACATATTCTCAAGGTGAATTTCGCTAAAGGGCGTTTCGCGTGGCACTAAAATTAATTGCCCTCGCTCTTTAATAACCACATCGGCTGCACGCTCGAGTAGGTTATCTGATGCTCCGAGCGCAATAGCAGACACAGACCCTGCACTGCACGGGCATACTACCATTTTTTTAGGCGCCGCAGAGCCTGAAGCTACAGGGCTAAACCAGTTATCTTTACCAAATACTTTTAACTGCTCTGGCTTGGCATTAAATAAAGCACTTAACTGCTCGGTTGCTTTATCTTCATTAGCTGAGAGTTTAATGTTTGACTCTGTATCAAGCACCACGCGCGCAGCACTTGATATAAGTACATACACTTGAAATTGCTGCGCGAGTAATACTTCAAGCAATCTTAAACCGTAAGGCGCGCCTGAAGCACCACTAAACGCCAGTGTAATTTTATCTTTAAACTGCACATTATTCTCCGCTGTATTTTTTAGCTAAACCATCAACTAAGTGTTGATGTAAGCCATTAAAACCGCCATTGCTCATAATTAATATGTGCTGATTTGGCATGATATTTTCAAGCACAGTGTCAATAATCATTTGCGTACTATTAAAACACTGCATACCGGCATTATCGGCTTGCGCTTTAAGAGACCAATTTAGGTTATCGGGCTCAAATAACAGCACGTCATCGGCATCACTTAACGAAGCAAGTAGCGTATTTTGATGTACACCCATCTTCATGGTGTTTGAGCGAGGCTCTAAAATAGCAATAATTTTTTCATCACCCACTTTTGCTCGTAACCCCGCAAGCGTAGTTTTTATGGCTGTTGGGTGGTGCGCAAAATCGTCGTACACCTTAATGTTATTTATGTCGGCTTTAAGCTCCATACGCCGTTTAGGGCTAATAAACTCTTCAAGCGCTGCAATGCTATGCTCAACGGCTATACCTACGTGGCGCGCCGCCGCGATAGCCATAATGGCATTTTTAACATTATGCTCGCCTATAGCCTGCCAATGAACTGTGCCTTGAAGTTCATTGTTTAAAAGCACATTAAATTGGCTGCCATCAGCGCTTAACAAGTTATAATGCCAATCACCATTTAGGGTTTCGCTTTCGCTCCAGAGCCCTTGCTTAATAACATCATCAAGTGCGACATCGTCTTTTGGCCAAATTACCTTGCCAGTATGAGGTAATGTACGCATTAAGTGATGAAATTGTTTTTTTATTGCGTTTAAATCGTCAAAAATATCGGCGTGGTCAAACTCAAGGTTATTTAAAATGAGCGTACGTGGTAAGTAATGCACAAATTTACTGCGCTTATCAAAAAAAGCGGTATCGTATTCATCCGCTTCTATTACAAAAAATGGGGTTTCGCCCACTTTGGCTGACACACCAAAGTTTTGAACTATACCACCAATTAAAAACCCGGGTTTTAAACCTGCATACTCTAAAATCCACGCCAGCATGCTTGCTGTGGTTGTTTTTCCATGTGTGCCTGCCACCGCAAGCACCCAAGCATTTTGCAATAGGTTATGTTTAAGCCACTCTGGACCCGATGTATACGGCAAGCCCTTATCTAACACATACTCTACACAGGGGTTGCCTCGGCTCATGGCATTACCAATAACCACCATGTCTGGCTTTGGCTCTAACTGTTTTACGTCGTAACCTTGGGTTAGCTCAATGCCCAGCTGCTCAAGTTGAGTGCTCATCGGCGGGTAAACATTTTGATCAGAGCCGGTTACTTTATGGCCAAGCGATTTAGCAATAGCCGCTATACCGCCCATAAAGGTGCCGCAAATGCCTAATATATGAATATGCATAACTTTTTAAATCCTTTCGTACTTCGCACGTCTGTGAAGTTTAATGGCGCTATAATGCCAAATTTTAGGCTTCGTGACTATGCACGTCTCGTCAATTCACTGATGCTAAAACAGCGTTAATAAAATAAAAAAGCCCTCTTACCTAAGTAAGAGGGCTTGCTGACAATAAGCTAAATTACAGCGTTAAAAATACAATTAAGCCTACGCCAAGTAAAAGTCTGTAAATTACAAACGGCAGCATACCCATTCGTTCTATCACTTTTAAAAACATGAATATACAGGCGTACGCCGATAAAAACGAAAGGACTACTCCTAAAATTAATGTGCTCCAATCAACCACATGATCGCCTAAAGCCAGCTCTATCGTGTAGTAAAGGCCCATCATAGAAATAATAGGTATAGCGAGTAAAAATGAAAAACGCGCTGCGCTTTGTTTGTTCATGCCCAGCAGTAAACCCGCTGTCATGGTAATGCCAGAGCGAGAGGTACCTGGGATCATAGCCACCGCTTGAGCAAAGCCAATAAGCAGCGCTGTTTTCCAGTTAAGCTGATAAATTGTTTTCATTTGCTTACCTTTGGCGTCGGCGTACCAAAGTAATAAACCAAAAATAATAGTCGTAGCTGCTATAACCCACGCACTGCGCAGGTACAGCTCAACAACGTCTTTTAGCAATAAGCCTAATAACGCAGCAGGTACAGTGCCCAATATAATCCACCAGCCAAGTTTACTGTCGTCGGTGGTGCCTTGGGCGCCAAACGATTTAAACCAGGCGCTAAGAATATCAGCCACTTCTTTACGAAAATAAATAACAACCGCTATTAACGTACCAACATGCACAGCCACATCAAAAGCAAGGCCTTGGTCTTCCCATCCCAAAATTTGCGAAGGTAAAATTAAGTGAGCTGAGCTCGAAATAGGTAAAAACTCAGTAAATCCTTGTATCAGGGCTAAAATAATTATTTCTAAAATACTCATGGGTAAGAAAACTCCACCTTCCATAGTTTTTGTTGAGGGTTGTTATAAGCACTCCATAGCGCAGAAATGGTTTGCTTAGCAACGGGGTGATAAAAATTGGGGGCGACTTCACAAAGAGGCTGAAGTACAAAAGCGTTTTTGGTAATTTCATCGCGAGGTAATTGTGCTGGCGAGTCGCAAATAACGTCATCGTAAAAGAGCAGATCTAAATCTAATGTACGGGGGCTAAATTTTTTATCATCCGCTTTACGCCCGTTATCTCGCTCTATTTGTTTTAATAACTTACATACACGCTCAAGCGGCATTGATGTGGTAGCAGCCACCACCGAGTTATAAAAGTTATTACCTTTAAACCCTACTGCTTCGCTTTCAAAAACAGATGAATGCACAATATCTGTAAAGTGGTGCTCAAGTGCATCAAGCGCACAGCGAATATAATGCGCTTTATTTATATTTGAGCCTAAGCTGATATAAATTTGCGCCATTTAGCTCATAGCCTTTGTGCGTGTTATTTCTACACCTACGGTGTTTGCTTGCGCTACAGCGGCCGGTTTGCTCACTCTAATTGTTACTTGTGGTGTATTAAATTCGGTTAATATAATAGTTGCTAGTTGCTCTACTAAGGTTTCAAGTAACTCAACCGGCTTAGCCGTAGTGTGCTCAATCACTCGCTCGCTTACTTTTGCATAATCGAGTGCTAAATTAATGTCATCATTTGCTGCTGCAGGCTTTATATCGCTGAGCATTTCAATATCAAAATAAAGGCTTTGTTTACTTTCTTTTTCAAAGTCGTACACTCCAATAATTGTGTCGACGTGTAGTTGAGATATAAAAACCTTATCCATTGATACTCCAAATAACTATAAACACTCTCTAAGCATACAATGCATTGATTAAATTAATACTGTATATGCTTTAAGCAGTGTTTAAATATGTAAAAATTACTTCTACAATAGCCAAATAGCTAGATTAACTGCAAAATACAGCAGTTAATAATTTTCACGATAAATTGTGCCGCCAATAATAGCGTAAAAGTGCTATCGATGGGTATAGCAATTAAAAAATAAGGGACTTTGTGTTAGCCATTTTACTGTTTGTTTTAGCCTACTTATTAGGGTCGATTTCATCGGCTATATTAGTGTCTCGGCTATTCAAACTGCCAGACCCTCGCAGCAGCGGTTCAAATAACCCAGGTGCCACCAATGTGTATCGTTTAGGTGGAGCATTTCCTGCGTGCTTAGTATTAGTGTTTGATATTTTAAAAGGCACCATCCCCGTATGGGGGGCTTATTTTTTAGATCTAACGCCTTTAGCGCTTGGTTTGGTCGCCGTTGCCGCGTGCTTAGGGCATATGTACCCACTATTTTTTAGCTTTAAAGGCGGAAAGGCGGTAGCTACTGCATTTGGCTCTTTATTGCCGATTGGTTTATCGTTGGCGGGTCTGTTAATAAGTACCTGGATTATTGTGGTAGCTATTACGCGCTTTTCTTCATTAGGCGCTTTGGTCACGGTGTCGCTTGCTCCACTGTATACGTGGTTGATTAAACCGCTTTACACCCTACCGGTAACCTTTATTACCGTGCTAATTATATTTCGTCATCGCACTAATATTATGCGCCTTTTTAAAGGTGAAGAACCAAAAGTGGGCGCCAAAAAAGCACCCACTAATGAAAAAAATCAATAATTATTGATGCTAAATCGCTTCTAAGCTGTCTATTGGCCAACGCGGTTTGGTTTTCATGTCGAGTGTGGCGAACTGGCCTGCTTTTAAGCGCTGCATACCAGCGTAGGCAATCATTGCGCCATTATCAGTACAAAACTCAGTACGTGGGTAGTAAACCTGTCCTTTCATCCCTTGCATAACACGCTCAAGCTGTAAGCGCAGCTGTGTATTTGCACTTACTCCGCCGGCAATCACTAAACGTTTTATCCCAGTTTGTTTTAGAGCACGCTTACACTTAATAACCAATGTATCAATCACTGCTGTTTGAAACGCATGGGCGATATCTGCTTTGGTTTGTGCGTCATCATCATTTTCGCGAATCGCTATAGAAGCTGCTGTTTTTAAGCCACTAAAGCTAAAATCAAGGCCTGGCTTATCCGTCATAGGGCGTGGAAAAACAAACCGTTTTGCAACACCTTGCTCAGCCATTTTAGCTAGTCGAGGGCCGCCTGGGTAATCAAGCCCTAGCAGTTTAGCTGTTTTATCAAATGCTTCACCTGCGGCATCATCAACAGATTCACCCAATACTTCGTACTGGCCTATACCGGCTACTTTTACCATCATGGTATGGCCGCCCGACACGAGCAGAGCAATAAAGGGAAACTCAGGCACGTTTTCTTCAAGCATAGGAGCAAGTAAATGCCCTTCCATATGATGCACGGCAACAGCTGGAATATCCCAACCATAGGCTAAAGAGCGGCCAATAGAGGTACCTACCAGTAACGCCCCGACTAAACCAGGGCCTGCGGTGTATGCAATGCCATCTAAATCTTCAGGGCCACAACCGGCTTGAGCAAACGCAGCGTCAATAAGTGGCAGGGTTTTACGAACATGATCGCGCGATGCAAGCTCAGGTACAACACCGCCATAATCTGCATGTACTTTTACTTGGCTGTATAACTGGTGAGCCAATAAGCCTTTTTCATCATCGTAAATTGCAATACCGGTTTCATCACACGATGACTCAATGCCTAAAATTCGCACTTTACTTCTCCTGCCTTTATTTACTGCTTAACCTGCATTGTGGTTAAGAGATTTACACACATATTTAAAACTATTTTATCATTCTCTAGCTAAGGTTTTTACTAAGTTCAACGTAATAAACGCTAAAATTGCTAGAGAGCGATTAATTAACCACAGTTAATAATTACAACTATAACGCTAAACCAATATTGGTTTGTCCATCTGCAACGGCCTGCTTTTTAAGTGCCTTAACGTTTTCAGAAGTCACGCGGCCCATATTTTCTACAAAGTCGATTAGCTCACTCAAAACTTCAATTTCGTATTGCATTAATGGGTGTTCTCGTACGGCTTTATTGTCAGCCACTTCACCTTCAACCGTCATTTGGTATTCAATAAAACGCGCCACCGTTGCTTGCGATATTTTACTAACACTTATAAATTCTTGCTCGTCTTGCCCCATCAAGCCGTGCATTAGGCTCAAAAGCGAGGTTGCAGCGTCTATTGCGGGGTAAGTGCCAAACATATCAAAGTCGGCAAGTTCAGGTACATTTGGCTCAATTTTTTCTACTTGTTTTTCGAGATCTATTTTACTTTTTGGTAGTAATATTTTTTCCCAGCAAACATTTAACGCACTGCGTAATAAGGCTTCATCACCAAAACCGGTGGCTTCACTAAATAAACCATAATTAGGTAACATACGCTCAATTAAAGCACTTGCTAACACCGCTTTTTGTAAGTAGTTTAGCTCTCTAATACGCTGAAAGTTATTCGCTTTTGTCATTTCTTAACGTCTCACATGACCAACAAAAATCAAATGTTGATCCATTATGCTCATTACAGTTAGGGCATACCCAATCTGGAGCGGATTGTTTTACTTGTTGGTAGTTTACCAATATTTCGCGCGCGTGGCGCTCTTTTATCGAATAAACCTGCACACTTACTTGGGTTTGTTCAAAGGGGATTTCGCCTAAGGCGCCTTGAAGCATTTCACCTTGAATTTGGCACTCAATTCCCGCGCTTAATAACAGCCCTTTGATTATATTTGCCTCTAATGTGTTATCTGCTTTGTAGAGCGTTACCCACTGAAAAGCTTGCTGAGTACTATGAGTATTAATATTTTGCAATTATCACCTCAATTATTTTGTGTTTACAATATCCTACGATACTCTACTAAAGTGTATAGCAGGTAACTTTTTAGGATAAAACAATGACACTTACTACCCCAGGTTTACTTTTTCCAGCAATCTCACTGTTGCTGCTTGCTTACACAAACCGCTTTTTAGTACTAGCGCAATTAATCCGAGAATTAAATTCACGAGAAGGTGAATCTATTCGCCCCGTTGTTGTGGCTCAAATAACAAACTTAAGAAAGCGCATTAAGCTAATACGTACCATGCAAGTGTATGGTGTGGCGTCTTTTTTATTGTGTACGCTATCAATGTTTGCCTTATTTATAGAATTTAATACCACAGGCATTATTTTGTTTGGGGTGAGCTTAGCGTGCTTAAGCCTTTCGTTATTAACATCGTTATTTGAAATTCATATTTCGTGCGACGCCATAGAAATAGAGCTACAAAGTATTGAAGACAAACCCTTAAGTAACCGCATTACTAAAAACTTTACTAACAAAAGTAATAAGCCTTAGCGGCTTATTTTTCTAAAATCTTAAACAATAATAAAGCGATGGCATAACCTAAAACTATAAGCGTTTATGCCTCACTTCATTACAAATCACTACGTAGGACTCTCCTATAGCCTTTTTTCTGGCATACTTTTTTATTAATTAATGCTAAATTATGTCTAAAGTATTACTTTTAAAAGCATCAAAGCACCTAAGTCATTGTATTTAGTCTTACTTGCTAACATAGCTTAGTTTTAAATAGAGTAATAAATCACTATAAATAAGCCTAATTGGTAATACTTTTAAATGCGTCTTCTCTTTAAATAATACTAAAAGAGGGATATGCTGAGGCAAATATGTCATAAATTTGCAAACACAGTTACATATTAGGCTTCGCTTTTTGAAAGCTCGAATCTAATATTATTGATGTTCGCGGCACACGCGACTTACTTATAAAAAGGGACTATAAAGTGAGATTTGAACAGTTAGAACAATTTGTAGCGCTTGGTGTGTTACGCCACTTCAGACAAGCAGCCGAACAAACTCAAATTAGTACATCAGCGCTAACGCGCAGCATTCAAACCCTAGAAGACGAAATGGGGTACGAACTGGTGAAACGCTCAACACGTTCAGTAAAGTTAACACCCGAAGGCGAGCTATTTCTTGATTACGCCAAAAACACCCTTGCCGAACTTGAGCATACAAAAAAACGAATTTCTCAATCGGTTAACGGCAATACTGACGAAAAGTTAGTCATCGGCTATACCAACAAAGCCAGCAGTGTAGTACCTATCTCATGCGGGCAATTTTTAGCACAATACCCCCATGTTAAAATAGAAATGCAATTGCAAGAGCAGCACGAACTTGCACGCAAACTGCAAGAGGGCGAGATTGATATCAGTGTTTATTCGCAGGCAATTAACAGCATCGGCAGCGACATACACCTGCCAGACCAACTGGTATTGTTTGTTTCTAAACATCATCCGTTAGCAAATAAAAGCGATATCAGCAAACACGATTTAGATAGCTACCCTATGTACGGCTGTTTTTCTCAGTCTAAACAAGTACAAAGCATGCTTAACGAAGCCATCGATATGCTCAACAAATCGGCTAGCATTAAGGTAGGCAGCATTGAGCAAGTAATGTCAGGGCTGGTTAAATCAGATCACTTTGCTATTGCAAGTATTGAACACGCGAGCACTCTTGCAGAGCACACAGAGCTTGTACAGCTAAAAACAAATAAAGACTTAAGTCACGAACAACTTGTTATACAAACAAGCCAACAAGCAGCAGTTGGCGAACACATTGACCATTTATTATCTCTTATCAAAAAAGCATCTACGACTATTACTTAAGCCAAGATAAAAATAGCATACCGCATTGCCCTTAAACCTTTTAAGGGCAACCAATTTAGATAGCCCTTACTGATTTACTCTTCTTGTTACCAAAACCTGCAGCACAGCAGCTTAACCTAAAAAGCCCTTTTAGTTTTTATGCTTACGCGTTAGGTTTTTATTTGCTTAAATAGCGGAGCACAAACCACTAGCTATTAAATTTTTTTAGGCTACACTGTCGCACCTTTTTTAATCAACAGACATAAATGAACACACTTTTTAGTTCTGATGTTTATTTAGATGCAATAGAAACCCATGGTTATGTTGTTATACCTAACGCACTTATTAGCGAGCTAGTAGAGAGTTTAATCACCGATTGCCACCGTATTAACCCGCATTTTAGCGCTGCAGGTATTGGCCGTTTTAATGACTTACAAATAGATAAAACCATTCGTAAAGATAAAACCTATTGGTTTGATGGCAGCTCACAAGCACAGCTAACTTATCAAGCAACAATGGAAAGTATAAAAACCACACTTAATCGGCAGTTTTTTATGGGCTTATTTGATTATGAGTGCCACTACGCTAAATACACCCAAGGCGACTTTTATAAAAAGCATTTCGATGCATTTAAAGGGCGATCTAACCGCGTATTTACAACAATCCTTTATTTAAATACGCCCGAGCAAGGCGGCGAGCTTGTTATTTACAAGCCAAAAAGTAAGCAAGTAGAGATAATAATTAAACCCACCGCGGGGACACTCGTTATGTTTGAAAGCGAGCGTTTTGCACACGAGGTGTTACCTGCCATTAATGAGCGCTACTCTATTGCTGGCTGGTTTAGAAAAAACGCCTCAATAAGTGGAGTAATTGACCCGCCACGATAAAACCAACATAGCCACAACAACTAGTGGCTATGCTGAGGTTAAATTAATAGCGTTGAGATGAAATTAACGCGCAAATACAAATGACAAGAACAAGCCAACAAAAATAGCTAACCCCACATAGTGATTATTTAAAAACGCTTTAAAACATGCATCACGTGCACGTTTATGAATAAGCACTTGCTGATAAATAAGTAACCCAGCGGCAGTACATAAACCTGCAACAAACGCCAAGCCTAGCTGGTTAATTAAGCCAATAAGCGCCAACAACGCTATAAAATTAGCGTTTAACAAAAATATAATATGGCGGTCGTATTTACCAAATAAAATAGCAGTAGATTTAACCCCTATTTTTACATCGTCATCTCTATCGACCATGGCATACATAGTATCGTACGCTACCGTCCAACAAATATTTGCAACAAATAACAGCCACGCCTGCAGCGGTAATGAGTCTATTGATGCCATATATGCCATAGGTATCGCCCAACCAAATGCAGCGCCTAAGACTACCTGCGGAAGATGTGTATAGCGTTTCATAAACGGGTAGCAAAATGCCAGTGCCAACGCCCCAAATGACAATAAAATAGTGTTGATGCTAAGTAGTAATACCAATACAAAAGCAATGGCTATCAGTAATATAAATAAACTCAGTGCTTCACCTGCACTTACTTGTCCGGTGGCCAAAGGCCGCCCTGCTGTACGCTTAACTGAGCCGTCTATTTTTCTATCTGCAAAATCGTTAATAACGCAGCCAGCACTGCGCATAACAATTACGCCTAAGGTAAATACAATAAAGTTAACTAAGCTTGGCATACCACCGTTTGCAAGCCATAAAGCCCAATAAGTAGGCCACAGTAATAGTAATGTACCGATAGGTTTGTCAATGCGCATGAGCTGAATATAAAAAGGGCTATGCTGTAATTGCAAAGGGGCTAATTTCATGAGTACAAATAGGCTCCGGGTAAAAATACTTCGCACACTAAAAAGTGATAATCATTAATAGAAAACACACTACGACGACCTAATAAAGGGTGCGTAGTTAAATTCAACTCTTTAACAAGTGACTGCAGCGCATGTTCTGAGTCAAAGCGCCCTACCTCAATATTACTTCGGGTAAGTTCAGGGTGCTGAAAAATAACATCACCTAAAGGGCGTGCGCCCATATTATGCAGTGTTGTTTGCGTTTGTGTACTGGGCAACCAACTTTGGGCATACACCATGGGCGTATTATCACACAATAAAAGCACCTCACGATTAAGTGCTTTATTTGTATTTGAGCCAAGTAGTTGTTGCTGTGCATCGCTTAGAGTAAAAGTTTGCTCATTAAGCACTTTTACACTAAAAGTTTGTGCATTACTTTTTAATTTAGCGGTTAATGAATGTGGCTCAAATAGCCACTCTTGCTCTAACGCAGATAAGTTATTTACCAAAGAAGCACATTGCCAATTGGCAGATATAGAAAGCGGAAATGTAATCACAATAGCTCAATAAAATTAAAACCGAGACGATGATAACATTGCCAAAGCATTTGAAAAAGTGATGTTTTACTGCCGATAAATAATTGCAGGAGCTGTTTATTAGGCGCTATTAAGTATAAACTATTTGTATTAAGAAAATGGAAACACACTAAAGATGAAAAAAATAGTATACGCAGGTTTTTTAGCACTGATCCTAAACTGTTTTAGCTTCTCGGCAAAAGCGGAATCGACAGTGGGCTATTTTGGTTTTGAGCCAGACATTATTACCAATTACATAGGCGCCTCAAGTAAAAAAATGGGCTATGTACGCGTGACTATAGATTTAATGCTTAGCAATAATACAGATATTGCTATTGTAGAGCACCATACTCCGCTTTTACGCGATGCGTTAGTAGAAATACTATCTAAAGAACCTGAAGAAAAAATAAAGTCGCTTACTGGGCGTGAAGAAATTAGAGCAAAGTGTGCCGAAAAATTAAAAAGCCTGTTAAAAGAAGAAACAGGCCAAGAGATTATTCGTGAAGTATTATTTACTAAGTATTTATACCACTAAGCTTACGCTTTTTTAGCATTAAATAAATTAGCGGTTACGGCATAAGCCATGCCGCTTAAAAGCCCACCTAAATGCGCCCAATTAGCCATACCAACAAACAACACATCAGCAAAACCGAGTACCAGCCAAATTAACATAAAGCCAATAATGGCAGTGCTTACTAGCGCAGGTTGCTTAGGATTTAAATAGCTGTGAATCCAACAAAAACCCAATAAACCATACACAACGCCACTTAAGCCACCAAAGTTAGGTCCCACAATTAAAAACTGAGCCCAGTTACTAATAAGTGCAGTAACCACAAATAGCCCACCTAAACTCAGCTTGCCGCATTGCTTTTCAATATTATCACCTAACGACATCCACCAAATTAGGTTAAATACGATGTGCATTGCGCTAAAATGAACAAGTGCCGGCGTTAACCAGTTCAGTGGTTGGCTCGGGCTAAACTGCAAAGCAGTATAAATTTGCTCAAAGCCACCCAATAAAAATGCAAAGTAAATAGCAACGCTTACAATACTTACGGTTTTATTTAGCCAGCTTAGTGCTTTAAAGCGCGCCACTAAATTAAGCGACTGTCCTTGATACGTTAAGCCAGATTGTGTACTGCCCACATCCCAGGAGGCTTGTTGATAACGCTCATGATTGGGGTTTTGTACAAATTCAGCCCACAAAGGTTGCACTTGATGAAAGTGCTCGCCCGCAACACAAATAATAACATTACTGCCATCAGCACTGCGCAGTTGCCCTTCAAAGCCTTGGCTTTTTAAATAATCTATAAAGCCCTGTGCGGCACGAGGATTATTTAAACTACCTAGCTCAATCATCGTTCCACTTTCTCGCTGTAAGCCGCTTCCCAAGCCGTAAAGCCACCATCCATGCTATATACATCTTCAAAGCCCTGCTCTACTAAATAACTAGCCGCACCTTGTGAGCTCATGCCGTGGTAGCAAACAATAATAATGGGCTGATCGAACTCTTTTTCCATCATAAACTGAGCGATATTGGCATTTGAAAGCGCTTCAGAGCCAGGAATATGCCCTGCTTGGTACGAGTTAGGATCGCGTATATCTGCAATCACTACATCTTCTTTATCAAGCAGTTCGTGCGTTTGTGCTATAGATATATGTTTAAATGCCATTGAAATCTCTTTTAAAAATATAATAAAAAGGCGGCTTAAGCCGCCTCTGTATGCAAACTTTAAACTATTCCCAGTTTAAAATTACTTTACCAGATTGACCTGAAATCATCATATCAAAGCCAGCTTGGAAGTCATCTACCGAATATTGATGTGTAATGATAGGGTCTAAATTAAGGCCCGATTGAATCAAGCTTGCCATTTTGTACCACGTTTCGAACATCTCGCGACCATATATACCTTTGATCACTAAGCCTTTAAATATAACTTTATTCCAATCTACGGCCATATCTGATGGCGGAATACCCAGCATGGCAATTTTGCCACCATGGTTCATGTTATTTAACATAGAATTAAAGGCGCTTGGCACACCTGACATTTCAAGGCCAATATCAAAGCCTTCAGTCATACCTAGCTCATTCATTACATCTTCAAGTTTATCATTCGCAACGTTTACGGCACGTGTAGCGCCCATTTTACGCGCAAGCTCTAAACGGTATTCGTTAACATCGGTAATCACAACATGGCGAGCACCCACATGCTTAGCAACGGCCGCCGCCATAATACCAATTGGACCTGCCCCTGTAATAAGCACATCTTCGCCCACTAAATCAAACGATAAAGCGGTGTGCACAGCATTACCAAATGGGTCAAAAATAGACGCAAGCTCGTCAGAAATATTGTCGGGAATTTTAAACGCATTAAAGGCCGGAATAACTAAATATTCTGCAAATGCGCCTTCGCGGTTAACGCCCACACCGGTTGTATTTCGGCACAAATGCACACGACCAGCACGACAGTTACGACAATGCCCACACGTAATATGTCCCTCGCCAGATACGCGGTCACCTACTGCAAAGCCACGTACTTCTTGGCCCATATCAACCACTTCACCCACGTACTCATGGCCTACAACCATAGGAGTCGGAATGGTTTTTTGTGACCACTCATCCCATTTATAAATATGAACGTCGGTGCCACAAATCGCGGTTTTACGAATTTTAATGAGTAGATCGTTATGCCCTACTTCAGGCTTGGGTACGTCGGTCATCCAGATGCCGGTTTCGGCTTTTAATTTTGATAAAGCTTTCATAGTTAACACTCAACTAAAAAACCGAAGCAATACTTCGGTTTATAAAAAATTAAATAACGCCCATTTCTTTACCAATACGGGTAAAGGCAGCAATTGCGGTGTCTAATTGTTCAATACTGTGCGCAGCAGAAATTTGTGTACGAATACGCGCTTGGCCTTTTGGCACAACAGGGAACGAAAAGCCGGTTACATAAATGCCTTCAGCGAGTAGTTTGTCTGCCATTAATGAAGCAACTTTAGCATCGCCAAGCATTACAGGGATAATGGCATGATCTTTACCCGCACACGTAAAGCCAGCGGCTTCCATTTGCTCACGGAAATATTTAGCATTTGACCAAAGTTTAGCGCGTAACTCGCCACCATTTTCAAGCATTTCGAGTACTTTAATTGATGCAGTTACAATTGAAGGCGCTAATGAATTTGAGAATAAGTAAGGGCGTGAACGCTGACGTAGCCATTCAACAATTTCTTTTTTACCTGATGTATAACCGCCTGATGCACCGCCCAGCGCTTTACCTAGCGTACCGGTAATAATGTCTACACGGTCAAGCACATTACAGTACTCAGGCGTGCCTTTACCGTTTTCGCCAACAAAGCCTACCGCATGTGAGTCATCAACCATCACTAATGCATCATACTTATCGGCAAGATCACACACAGCTTCAAGGTTACAAATTACGCCATCCATCGAAAACACGCCATCGGTGGCAATTAATTTTGTTTTAGCGCCCGCTTCATCAGCTGCAATAAGTTGCTTTTCAAGATCCTCCATATCGTTATTAGCATAACGAAAACGCTTAGCTTTACATAAGCGTACGCCATCAATAATTGATGCGTGATTTAGAGAGTCAGAAATAATAGCATCTTCAGCGCCTAAAATAGTTTCAAATAGGCCCGTGTTAGCATCAAAACAAGACGAGTATAAAATTGTATCTTCGGTTTCTAAAAACGCACTAATTTTTTGCTCAAGTGTTTTATGAATATCTTGCGTGCCACAAATAAAACGTACTGAAGCAACACCAAAGCCATGGTCATCTAAACCACCTTGCGCTGCTTTAATTAGCTCAGGGCTATTTGCTAAGCCTAAGTAATTGTTAGCACAAAAATTAATAACTTTATCGCCAGATGCAACTTCTATTTGAGCTTGTTGCTGCGAGGTAATAATACGCTCACTTTTATACAAACCTTGCGCTTTAACGTCTTCAATTTGCTCTTGTAGTTGGCTAAAAAAAGCAGATGCTCTCATCTGTAGTCTCCAATTAAATGAACGGGTAAACAACAACATTAAAGCCACTGTTTATGTTGAGGTGTATTGTAAAAGTTTAACAAGTAAAATGCACTGTTTGCAGCTCGTCGCTAATACAGGTAATGGCAGCAATACTTAACACTTCAGTTGCGAAAATATAAACGCACTTTATACCAGGTAGTGTGCTGGTAAATCGTTAATAGAGTCAATCACTAAATCGGCGTATTGTTTTGCGGTTTCGTCAAATTGTTGACCAGAGCGAACTAGCACTCGCGTGCTAATAGCTGCTTTTTGTGCCGCTTGCATATCGCTAAGTTTATCACCCACCATAACACTGCTCGAAGGGTCAATATTATGCTCTTGCATAGCTTGTAACAGCATACCTGGAGCTGGCTTTCTGCACTGGCACTGTTTTAAATATTGCGCCATCGCTTTTTTGGGATGGTGCGGGCAAAAATACACATCTGTAATTTTAATATTGTGCTTACTAAATTGTGTTTTCATCCATTGAGTTAAAGCTAAAAAGTCATCTTCAGTGTAGTAACCTCGCCCTATTCCTGATTGATTAGTCACTATGATAATTTTATAACCTGCATCATAAAATGCTTTACAGGTACTAAACACACCGTCTATAAATTCAAATTTTTCACTTTGATACACATAGCCATGATCAATATTTACCACGCCATCTCGGTCTAAAAAAAGCGCTTTGTTTTTTTCTGTTACACTCATTTTATAGACTCTTTTTGTACCACATGATCAAACATAGTTTTAACACTGCCTACGGTTATTTGGCTCATAAGGTCATCTCCCTTAACGCGCGTACCCCAAGGCAATTGTTGAGCTGTTTTACCCGTTTGTTTTAGCAGATTTTGATGATACACCTCAACTACGTAGTCTTGATATAAATAAGGGCCTGTACGTGCAGGATTAGAATGCGCATATAAACCAATAACCGGCGTACCTACCGTTACCGCCATATGCGCAGGACCGGTATCGGGGGCTAAAACTAAATCAGCGCGCTTAAGTACACATAGCAGCTCTTTAAGTTTTGTTTTACCAACTAAGTTTAAAATAGTGCAGTGACTGTGTTTTATAATTTGATTAGCTAAATTAATCTCAAGCTCAGTTGGGCCGCCCGTTAGTACCACGTTAAAGCCTTGCTCATGCGCGTAATCAGCAAGGGCAGCATAGCGCTCAGGCAACCAGTTTCGCTGTGCTTTACTGGCCGCAGGAGATATTACCAATAACTTATTTGCCAAATATGCAGGCCCTAATAATGCATCTGCTTTGTTCTCATCCGCTAAGGTATAAGGCATATCCCAGGTAGGTGAATAGTCTTTAACCCCAATGGCACCCGCAAAGCCTTTAAATCCCTCTAGCACATGCGCTTCTTTTTGTGGGGCTATTCGTTTATTTATAAACAAGCTATGTAATTCTTTTGAACGTGCCCAATCAAAGCCTATTTTTACTTTAGCCGGAATACAGCGCGCAACAAAGCCAGCTCTTAATGCGACTTGCATATTAAGCAGCACATCAAACTGCTGCCCTTTAAAAGAATGTGCTAACTTTTTAAGTGCATCCTTACCTTGTTTTTTATCAAAAACCACCAGCTCAACCCCAGGTAAATCGGCAAGTAACATGGCTTCTATTTTACCCATTACCCACGTTATTTTTGCATTGGGGTGTGCTTTTTGAATGGCTTGTACAGCACTAACGGCATGACACACATCACCAATGGCAGAGAGTCTTAAAATACAAATTGAGGAGTAATTAGGCACTTGAGTCACGCGTTCCACTTTGGCTTTAAATAATAGACTGCGATCTTAAATTATACTCGCACTAATGCAAGCACTTATGCTGCGCTATAAAACACGTTAATATACGCGCATTATTGAATTATTTTAACGAGCTATGTTTAAAACACTAACGCAAGGTAAGCACACTATTTTAAGCCACCCAGATTATTTTAACGAGGTTGATTTAAACTGGTTCAATGCAGATTATTGGCAACAGCAAAATAAAATAGTCGGTGCTAAAAAAGGCCGCGCCACAGCCTGGTTTTTTAAACACGATGATTTAACCGCTGTACTTAGGCACTATTGGCGCGGCGGTTTAGTTGGCAAGTTGTTAAGCGATCAGTACCTCTACCCTGGGCTTAAAAACACCCGTGTGTATAAAGAGTTCAGCTTAATGATAAGGCTTATTGAGCTTGGCTTAAATGTACCAAAACCCATTGCCGCCAAGGTAACAACCACAGGCTTAATTTATCGTGGCGATATAATTACAGAGGCTGTAAAAGGGGCTAAAAGCCTGCTCGATATTTTAATTGAACGCCCACTAACAGAAGATGAGCTCAAGCGCATTGCCAATACTGTTGCGCTATTTCACTCAAAAGGTGTGTACCACGCTGATTTGAATATAAATAATATTTTATTTAATGAAACGGGCGAGGTTTATATTATCGACTTTGATCGCGGCGAAATAAAACCACCTAACAAGCAATGGCAACAAAGTAATATGGCACGTTTAGAGCGCTCATTTTTAAAAGAGCAAGGACGTAACAACGCTTTTTATTGGCAAAGTAATGACTGGCAAACTTTATTGGCTATTTATAAAGAGCAATTAACCACACAAAGCTAGGTATTGCTTAGCAACTTGTTCGGCCGTTACCTTTTGTAAAATGTCGGCATTATCTACATTAGGCTTAGTGTTTAAAACCAGCTCAATTTTAGCCGCTAGCTCATCGCTATGCCCTACAGGCGCTAAATATTTAGCCAAGTCGTTTGTTAAAATTTCGCTCGGCCCAAACGTACAGTTAGTACTTACTACAGGCGTGCCAACAGCTAATGCTTCAATTAACACTGTAGGGAGCCCTTCAAAATCAGAGCTTAATACTAATGCCTCAGCCTGCTTAATCCAGTTATACGGGTTTTGCTCAAACCCTGGCACTATAAGTTGTCCCTCAATACCATACGTTTTTGCAAGCTTAAATGCTTTGCTAGGCTTATTACATAAAAGGACTAATTTGTATTTTTTATCAAGCTTTGCAAATGCCGAAAATAAAATATCGTGGCGCTTTTGTTTAGCTAATCGCCCTACATGAATAACATACGGCGATTGTGGAATTTGCGTATTAACCTCATTTGAGAGCCGCTTTATATCCACTAAATTAAAGGGATTATAAATAGTTGTGATGGCGCTTGGGCTAATTAAACGCCCTTGGGTAATTTCTTGCTCTACCCCTTTAGACACGCACACCAAGGATTTTCCATTTAAGTTTTGCTTTGACTTTTTAAGATAGTAATAAGAAAACGGGCCTAACTTTTTTTGCCTAGCTAGCTCTGCATTAACAGAGTTATGCATAACAAAGTGAACATTTTTAATCTGGCTTTTAGCCAATAAGTTATTGCTTCTATCTAAATTGCTAAGCACTAAATCTATGGGGCCAATTTGTTTTTGTTTGTTATTAAACCACGCCTCTAGTTTTGCTACACTTTTGTTTATTTTCCAAAAGCGATCCACTTTAGTGGCTTTATCACTGAATAAACTTTCAACCTTTATGTTCGCAGGGATCGTGTATTCATATTTATTAGCCAACGATAAAATAGTAACGCTATGCGTTTTTACTAGCTGCTGAGCAAGGGTTAGCATCACTTTTTCGGCGCCACCACCCGCTAACGAGTCTATTACAATCACTATATTCATCTATCGGCAACCATCAGCATGCTTTTAACCCCTTGCGTTATTTCTTCATAGCTATGCGCGCTTTCAAGCAAAGAATATTTTTCTAGTAGCTGGTTAAAATGCGGCTCTATTAGTAAAGCGCTGGCTTTATTTATTATGTCTTCAATCTCAAAGTTTGCTTTAATTACCACGCCAGTTGTGGCGCAGCTTGCTAGGCGCTGTGTTTGATCTTTTGATATAGCGCATGCCACAGCAGGCGTTTTAACAGCAACCGCCTGCAATAGCGTGTCGCCAGCACTTAACAATGCAAATTTAGCTTGCTCCATAAGCGACAAAAACTCACTATTTTCTAACGTATCCAAATTTATAACCGTATTTGATACTGGCAACGCTTTATTATAATTAGGGCCAAATACCACCACCGCCTTTAACCCTGTTTGCAATGAAATTTGCTCTGCGGCAGCAAAAAATACATCTGCACAGTTTTGATTATCTAGCACATGACCACCAGAGCCTGCACTCACAATAAAGTAGCCTTGTTCATCAAGCTGATATTTTTTTAACACCTGTTTGGTATCACACGCTGATGAAAATGCTATGTAAGGGCCCACATTTTTAGGCATAGCTAAAGAAAACATATCTATTTTAGCTTTTTCAGCCCAGCTCAGAGGTTCAATGCAGTAATCGGGCTGTACCACCCAATGGCTATCAATTAAGTTGATACGGTTAAGTTTTAAGCCCTTCGCTCGCTTTTTCGCATGCTGAGAAATAAACACCACTTTGGCACCCACTTTTTTTGCAGCTTTCATGTGAGCAGCGCGCCCTGCACAATCAAATATTACAATGTCAGGTTTAAAATCGGCTATAACTTCACACACTTTATCGCGCTCTTTAGTCGCAGAGCGCTCAAGCAAGGTGGTATCATATGGGCAGTTTTTAGCGTAGTTCGTGTGTTTATTTAAAACAAAATGGATGGTAAGTGAACCTAGACATTCACTCTCAAGGCTTTGGGCTAGCAACAACGAGCGCATGTATTCACCTATTCCTTGTGGCGATGATACGGGTATAAATAAAAGTCGTTTGTTGCTCATTGCATTCTCTATTTCCTATTTGCGCAGCAGTATATCAATCCCATTGTTTTTACGATAGCTAGGTTACATTTTTATACACAAATTTAACGCCCTAAAATAGATTATTTACTGCAATAGCCATGTTAGATTGGTAAACTTAGCCGCAATCTTAATCACAAGGATCTGAACTTTGCGAAACAGAATCTTTCTACTTTCTTCTCTTTTTTGCGCTATAAGCGCATCAGTAACAGCAGAGCCCTGGGTAAAGCCAGACGATTACGGTCTACGAGCCGACATTCAACAACTGGCCGATGCCGGTGTTATTTTAGCGCCTGTAACCACCTACCCGCTAATGTGGAAAAGCTTTATTGGCGAGCTAGAATCGAGCAAGCTTGAACTTTTATCTCCCAGCCTGCAAGATGCACTGCTTCGTGTAAAACATCGTTATAAGTCAGAAAACAGTAGCTCGCACAGTGTACAACTCTCAGCGCTTGCCGTATCAGACCCAATTATAGCCACCAGCTTTGGGGCAACCAACACACAAGAATCTGAGCTTTCTGCGGCCTACGCCTACCTTGGCGATAACTTTGCGGCGAAGGTAGCCATTAATTACCGAAACGATGGTAAACAATGCTTAGTTGATGGCAAAACAACCGATGATATAGCCACTAACGAACAAGCACTTGAAGATTGTAACGATACCTCATTTGACGATAGCTACTTAGCCTACCGCTTGGGCAATTGGATTTTTAGAGCCGGTGCCGTAGAGCAGTTTTGGGGCCCAGGTGTTGATAACAGTTTAATTATGTCGGGTAATGCAAAGCCACTGCCGGCACTAAGTGTAACCCGTGAGCAAAGCACAGCGTTTGAAACGCCTTGGTTAAGTTGGCTCGGGCAATGGAGCTTTACCGCGCAAATGGCAAAGTTAGAATCGACCCGTGTTATTCCTGATGCGCTGCTTTGGAGCAGCCGTGTTAACTTTCGCCCGATGCAACAGCTTGAAATTGCTTTAAGTTGGTCTGCGCAGTGGGCCGGTGAAGGCCAACCAAGCTCAGCAGGTGACTTTATTGATGTTATTACTGGGCAAACTAATTGTATTGATGGCAATGAAAATTGTGATAGCTCACTGGAGTCTAAAATTGGTAATCAGCTTGCAGGCATAGATGTGCGTTGGTCTGACACTTTATTTAGTCACCCGTATGCAATCTACGCAAGTACAATTGGCGAAGATGCCAGCTCGCAATTCAAACCAGCCGACAGAGCGTACTTATTTGGCGTACAAACTACGCAGCGCATTTACAATCAAAATGTGCTCGTTAACGTTGAATACATAGATACAGGTGTATCGTGCTCGGCCGAATCAACCAGTGAAAACTGCTACTACGAACACTCCGATTATAAATCGGGCTATCGTTACCACGGCCGCACTATTGGCTCAACCTTTGATAATGATGCACAGTCAGTGGTATTAACACTTTTAGGTCAGCTTTCAAATGGCGATGACTGGCAAGTAAAACTACGTAGTGTAGATTACAACAGCGATAATCTTGACCGTTACCCTAGTAACCCCGATTTAGGTAATACAATTACCAAAACCGGTTATAACTCAAAACAAGTTGAGCTACGCTACAGGCAGCTGGCTATGGGTGGGCGCTTAACGCTGGGCGCTTTTGCATCAAACAACGATGGCGCAGAAAACGACACATCAGCGTTTGCTAAGTACGAATATAATTTTTAAACCGTATATTTAAAAATAGCATTTTAAATGCCAGCTATTTATAACAAAAAAGGGTTGAAAACTGCGTTTTCAACCCTTTTTTATTTAATCAGCAAATATTACTGCTTTATTTTGCTAATCACCTTAGAGGTTGAACAACCATCTAAAAATGTCAGCACTTCTACTTTGCCGCCATGGCGTAGCACATGATCGGCGCCAGCTATTTGCTCTACCGTGTAATCACCACCTTTAACTAAAATATCGGGGCTTATTTGCTCAATTAATTTAGCAGGTGTGTCGTTTTCGTCCGCGCTGCCAAAGGGAATTACCCAATCTACAGAGGCGAGTGCACTTAATACCATTGCGCGCTCATCAAGCGGATTTATAGGGCGCTCAGGGCCTTTTAAACGCGTAATTGAATCATCATTATTTAAACCAACAACGAGTCTATCTCCACGCGCTTTGGCTTGGGCTAAATAGCGTACGTGGCCTGCGTGTAAAATATCAAAACAGCCATTGGTAAACACTATCGTTTCGCCATTTTGTTTAGCAAACTCAATATGTTGCAGCACATCGTCAAACGGAGTTTGGTAGTGCTCGCCATTGGTGTGTAAGTATTGGCCAAGCTTTTGGCTAAGCTCTTCTGGTGAAACCGTTGCCGCCCCCAACTTACTTACTACAATGCCTGCGGCTAAATTAGCAATTTCTACCGCATCTTTAGGCTCCATACCTGCCCCGAGCATCACCGCAAGCGTGGCTATAACAGTATCGCCTGCGCCAGTTACATCACTTACTTCTAGCTGCTGCGCTGCAAAGTCGTGTTTTTCATCAGCGTTAATTAATGACATACCTTGCTCAGAGCGTGTAAGTAGCATGGCTTTAATACCATTTTTACTAATTAGCTCACGCGCGCTTTGTGCTAATATTTCTTCAGAGCCTGTTTTCCCCCCAGCCAAATTAAATTCATGTAAATTAGGGGTAATATAGTCTGCGCCTTCGTATAAGTGTAAGTCGGGCGATTTAGGGTCTATAAGCACGGTTTTACCCGCTGCTTTAGCAACGCTAACCATTTCTTTAATCAAGCTCAGCGAGCCTTTGCTGTAATCAGAAAATACCACAAAGTCGTAATCATCAAGCACCAGCTCTAAACGGTTTAATAACAACTGGCTATGCTGCTCGCTAAAGGTCTCTTCTAAATCTAGGCGCACAAGTTGTTGATGGCGGCTAATTACACGCATTTTAGAAATAGTGGGTAAATCGCATACACTAACAAGCTGTGAATGTATTTTTTCACCCTTTAAAATGGTTTCTAAGATTTGCCCGCTTTCATCTTCACCAATTAAACCAAGTAAGCCCACTTTGGCATCAAGCCTAGCAATGTTTTTTGCAACATTTGCAGCGCCACCCGCTTTATCTTCAAACTTGCTTACTTTAACAACGGGTACTGGGGCCTCAGGCGAAATACGCCCTGTATCGCCATACCAGTATCGGTCTAGCATGACATCGCCGACAACTAAAATACGCGCTTTAGATAAGTTTTTTAATAGCGATAAATCCATTACTGCTGCTCCGCAACAACCATATCAATAGCTTCACATAACCAATGGCCAATAAACATATGTGCCTCTTGGATACGGGCTGTTTCATCATTTTTTATAATAATGGGCAATTTAGCAATGTCTTTTACTTTACCGCCCTCGCGTCCAGTTAAGGCAACCGTAAACGCGCCAATCTTGTTAGCCGCTTCCAGTGCTAAATTAATATTGGCGCTGGTACCTGAGGTTGTTAAACCAATCACTAAATCTTCCGGTTTACATAAAGCCTGAACTTGGCGTTCAAATACCGTATCAAAGTGGTAGTCGTTACTGTGTGCAGTCAGTATTGAGGTATCTGTGGTCAGCGCCATAGAGGCAAGCGGGCCACGCTCTAACTTATAACGCACAACAAATTCGGCAGCTAAATGCTGTGCATCGGCAGCACTTCCGCCGTTGCCAAACCAAATAACCTTACCACCAGCTTGCAATGCACTGTGGCACGCTTCTAATAATTGCATAGACTCTTGATGATAAGCCTCCATCGTTTCAAATAAGGCTTGATGACGGTTTAAACTTTCAACGTAGCTTGTTGCCACAGAATCGATAATTGACATGAAAAATTCCTCTAGGAACTGAAATGGCAGGAAAAAATTAAATCCATTATTCCATAGTTTTATTTAGTTGTGTGTATTTTATGGGAATATAGCTGAACTGAATTATAATTTAGTGCTTCACATGTTCAGAAATTATCACTTTCGCGTTAAACTAGCGCCACTTACCTTAATAAAAGTTCAGTATGGCACGCATTTTTTACTCACTCGCTTTAATTTTAATTAGCCCACTGATTGTATTTTACTTGTATGTACTAAGAGGTGAAAAAAATAAAGGCTACCGCGCGCACTTTAAAGAGCGCTTTGGTTTTATTAGCAAACACTTATTTAATAATAGCGCTAAACCGGTTGTGTTCCACTGCGCTTCTGTAGGTGAGGTCCTTGCTGCAACGCCACTGATTAAAGCACTGCAAAAACAACACCCGCAGCTTAATATACTTATTACTTGCAATACTCCTACCGGGCGTGCGCAAATTAGTGAACAATTTAAAAATAACGTGGCGTGTTGTTATTTACCTATAGACTTTGCAGGTTCGAGCGCTCGATTTTTAAAGCGCGTAAATCCACAAGCACTGTGTATTTTAGAAACTGAACTGTGGCCTAATTTAATGGCAATAAGCCATAAAAAGAATATACCGGTATTAGTGCTTAATGCTCGCCTAAGCGAAAAATCGCAACAGGGGTATCAAAAGGTGGCAGGGTTAACGCATATAATTATGCGTTCAATTTCAGTGCTTGCAAGTCATAATAAAAATGATGCTAAGCGCTTTATTGAACTTGGTTTACCCCCTTCAAAAAGCCATGTTACAGGCTCAATAAAGTTCGACATTACACCAAGCAATGAGCAACTAACTAAAGTAGCAAATCTTAAAGCCGAATATAAAACCAAAGAACGTTTTGTATGGGTGGCAGGCTCCACTCACCCGCTTGAACACGAAATGATATTAAACGCCCATCAGCAGCTATTAAAAAAATACCCTAATGCACTTTTAGTTATAGCACCGCGTCACCCAGAGCAATTTGATAAAGTAGCCGATAAGTTAACTCAAAGCCCACTTAGCTTTAGTCGTCGCAGCAACAATAACTATCAAAACGAGCAGGTACTATTAGCTGATACACTGGGCGAACTTCAGTGTTTATATGGCGCAGCGAATGTAAGTTACATAGGCGGTAGTTTAATTCGCCGAGGTGGGCACAACCCACTTGAAGCTGCTGCTTTTTCGGTTGGTGTTATTACAGGCCCACACACGTATAATTTTGATCATATCTACCCTGAGCTAATTAAACTTAAAGGGGCTGTCGTTGTTGAAAATACCGATGAGCTTGCTAAACAATTAATTAATTTAAGCCAAAACACCAAAGCGTGCCAAAGCTTGGGTATTAAAGCGCAGCAATGTGTAGTAAAAAACCAAGGCGCCATTGAAAAAACATTAACCATTATAAATCAGTATTTAGAGCCAAAAGCATGACTCATCAAGCAATTGCCCAAACCCGCGAGTGGGTATCATCCGTTATTGTAAAATATAATTTTTGCCCATTTGCCCGTAAAGAAGTAGAAAATAACTGTATTCATTATGTGCTTAGCCCTGCAATAAAAATTGATGACGCTGTAATGGACATGCTAGAGCAGTGTGTGCAGCTTGATCAAAACCCAGAGCGCGAAACCACATTAATACTGTTTGATAACGGCTTTAGCGATTTTGAAGACTTTTTAGATTTAGTCGATTTAGCCAATGCCTTACTGGTAGCGCAAGGGTTTGAAGGTAAATACCAAATTGCTAATTTTCATCCCGATTACGTGTTTGCCGACAGCGATGAAGATGATGCGGCAAATTACACTAACCGAGCCCCCTACCCTACACTGCATTTAATTCGCGAACTGAGTATGAGCGAAGCGCTTGATAACTATAACGAGCCTGAATCTATACCAGAGCACAATATAAAGCTTGCAAGGCGCAAAGGATTCGACTTTTGGCAGCAACTTTTAGCAAATATAAAAAAACCGAGCGCCTAAACGCTCGGTTTTTAAGTAATATGTTTAGCTGCTTGTATTACTTTTTAACCCAGTTACCATTCACTTCAATATAGTGGCCACTTTTGGTCTTTTCGATTGTTTTAGCTGCTGCGAGTGCTTCTACTTGTGCCAGCGATAAATCGTTCTTTTTAGCCAACTTTAAATACTGTGCTTTACGTTTAGCGTTAATTTCCTCAACCACGGCTTTTGCCTCGCTGTTTTGTACCACAAGCCCTAAGTAACCTGAGCTATCTTCACCCACTAAGCCTTGGTTTTTAGCATCATCTAAACTAATAGCCCACGCCGAAAACGACAAACATACCGCACTTGCTAGAGTGGCAATACTTAATTTATTTTTTATAGTCATCATTTAGCTCCTAAAATAATTCACTGTCGTCACTGAATAAGTTATCGAGTTCTTTATCAACTTTTACTCGAATTTCGTGATCTACTTTTACATTTAGATTGATCGTTATCGGCTCTTTCGCTGCCACCTCTACTCTGTGGGTACATGCGCTTAAAGCGCTAATAGCAGCAAGTGCAATAACGGCCTTAATGCTCAACAAATTTTTCACCATTAGTTTCCTTTTTTAGAGTATTGCTGCTCAACTTTTTGCGTTATTTCGTCGCTCAGTCTAAGCGCTCTTAGCAACGTAAACACGTTTTCTTCGTGATTATAATTAAAGTTAACTTGTTGCTGCTCTGGCTCATTAAAGCCTTGTAAGTTAACACCTAAGTTTAACCAGCCATCACTTTTAAGCGCTACTGTACTATTAAGTTTTTGTATATCAAGGTTTTTGAGCAACCCAAGCACAGGTTGTAACTCTTGTTGCTGGCGCATAACAGCGTCAAACGCTTCGTTATTACTAATAACAAGCTTCCCTTGGCCTTGATTGGTTAGGCTGCCATTTTTTACCTCAACCCCTGTGTCATCAAAATAAAACGGCAACGACCCTTTTAGCCTACCTGTTAGGGTAATACCCGACTTATCGTCAAGCGTTATTAATTTACTGGCATCAACATTTTCAAACGTAACATTAGCTGTTTGCTGTTGCTTTAAAAGCGTGTATTTATCTAAAGAAAATCTACCACCAAAAATATCGCCTTCAACATCAAAGGCCTGCGCGCTATTATTAATCACTTTAATATTACCCGTGATACTTTTAACTACAGCGCCTGCACGTAATTCATTAAGATTAAAGGTAGTAGGGGCAACATTAAGCTGCCCTGAATCGTAATGCCCACCTAGCTGCATACTAAATTGATTAGCTAAGTAGTCGTTATACAGTGCACTGGTATCAGTCATCGTTAAAGTAAAATTTGCTTTTTGTAAATTCACATCACCACTTATACGCCCACCCAATTTTCCTTGGGTTAGCTGAGCTAACGGTTCAAATTGGCTAACGATTGAATTTAACGAAAGCACACTTTGCTGCGGTATAATCACTTCAAACGGATGCGCTACCTTTGAAACATGGTGATTGGCCACCAGCTCAACACCATTTACAAATACATGATGAGACGCTTTAAGCGCGCGACTTTGCAGCCCAGTTGACGTTACGTTTATAGTATTTAAATCGACATTTGGACTAGTGAGTGTATTTATTTGGGTGCTTGCATTTAAGTGAGCAAATAACTCTCCCACACCTAAGTTTGCCCTTGCACTAAGGGTGTTATTAATACCGGTGAGTTTATATTCGTTGTATTGCACGCTTTTAAGCTTACTTTTAAGCGTTACTTTTGCATCGAGCTTTTCATTCATACTTGCTTCAAGGTTACCTGTGTAGCCGTTAAGAGTGCTGCCATAAGCAGCTGCGCTATCAACGCTTAACTCAATACGTGCGCTACCTTCTGGCTTAAAGTCAATAAGTTGAGTGACTGTAAAGTCCCCCTTGGCTTTAATATTATTAGCCTCAGCCGGTAAAAATTCAGGCAAAGCGGTAAGCGCAATATCGTAATTACCGCTTAATTGAGCGTTTTTAAGCTGCGTATTTAGCGTTATAGCGTCTATTTCATCCGTATGTAGCTGTGCCTTTAGCTGTGTGCGGGCGCTTTGTAACGGTGCAGCAGTATTTATAAACGTATCTGTAAACGTTATATCTATATTTTGCTTGGCTTGCTCTGCGCTTTTGAGCGTTATTAACGGTAAGGTTAGGTTGTTATGTGCAAAGTTAATTGGTTTAGCTAAAGCCCATTGCCAATTAAGTGGAAGCTGCTTTACAGCAAATGACTTGTAGGCACTTTCAGGAATAAGAGATTGGCAGTTATTACTAAGTTTTACATTGTTTTTAAGCTTGCTTGGGTCAAGCTCAAGGTTTTGGCTATTTAAATTATAGGTAGCACTTAGCACACCTTTGGAGCTGTTTGTTATATCGCAGCTTTGTATTTTATAGTCATACTGGGCTTGTAAATCACCAGTAAGGCTTGCCTCTACTCCGTTAAAGCTAAATGCCTGCGCTGCATTAAAGCTAAGTCCACTTAATAACTCATTATCTGTTTTAAGTAGTTGCTTCAATAATCCATCATTAACTTTAAGCTGCCCTTGTACCTTATTATTGTAAAGCGTTGCGCTTGCGTTTAAATCACCATTGACTACAAACTGGTTAAGCGTGGGCTCGGTGATATTTAGCATTAGCGGACGCTTTAAAAGCGCACTGTGTATAGTTAAATGCTCAACTGTAATTGTTGGCCTTTTTTCAGGAAGCGCTAAATCTAAAATTGTGGCAGCAGTGCTTGTTTTACTACCTTGAGGAAATGGATTTACATTAAGTACTGCGTGTTTAACTTTAACATGCTTAGTATTAGCAGTAACACCTGTAAGAGCAAGCTCTTGATTTTGGTAACTTAAACAGGCTTTTTGTACGTGCACATTTAACTTACTCGTAAGCGAAAAATCTAAGCAGCTTAAGGTAACACCTGCTTTTTCAAGTTCAGGCGCTACAGCCCATTGTAATAGTGGCAAACGAAATATATAGCCAAGCAAAACTATACTTAGCAATACAGCACCCATAATTAAACCAATGCGCTTTAACATACTGTCCTTATAAGCTTTTATTCATACCTTACAAACTATCGTAATTTTAAATCTACGCAATCAAAAAAGGCTGCACAGTGCAGCCTTTTTTATTTTACAGCTAGATTATGAATCTAACTTGTATATGTCGTTTTTAACCTACATTTTTACGTGCGTTGCGGAACATACGCATCCATGGGCTATCCTCTTTCCACTCATCTGGGTGCCACGAGTTAGCAACAGCGCGGAATACACGCTCAGGGTGCGGCATCATTACAGTGGCACGGCCATCAGTAGAGGTAATACCGGTAATACCCTCTGGTGAACCATTCGGGTTAGCCGGGTATTGCGTTGTCGGATTACCGTAGTTATCTACAAATTTAACCGCAACAGTGCCGCTTTCAAGCGCAGCTTTAGTGGCAGCATCGTTTGCAAACTCAGCATGGCCTTCACCATGAGATACAGCAATTGGCATACGCGACCCAGCCATTCCATTAAAGAACACAGACGGGTTTTCTTGTATTTCAACTAAACTGAAGCGAGCTTCAAAACGCTCTGACTTATTTGTTACAAAACGTGGCCAATGCTCAGTACCCGGAATTAACTCTTTCAATGTTGATAACATTTGACAACCATTACACACACCTAAGCTAAAGGTGTCTTCACGGTGGAAGAAGCTTTGGAACTGATCGCGTGCCATATCGTTAAACAATATAGACTTAGCCCAGCCTTCACCGGCGCCTAATACGTCACCATAAGAGAAACCACCACATGCCACTAAGCCTTTAAATTGCTCAAGGGTTAAACGCCCTTCGAGGATATCGCTCATGTGTACATCAACAGCGGCAAAACCTGCACGGTTAAACGCAGCAGCCATTTCTAAATGCGAGTTAACGCCTTGCTCACGTAAAATAGCCATTTGCGGCTTAGCGCCCGTTGCAATGTACGGTGCGGCTATATCTTCGTTTAAGTCAAAGTTAAGTTTTACGTTTAAGCCTGGATCTTTTGCATCAAACTTGGCATCAAACTCTTGCTTAGCACAATCAGGGTTATCACGACGTGCTTGCATTTGGTACGTTGTTTCGGCCCAAATAGTACGTAATTCAGTACGAGTATGATTAAGTACAGTTTGCTCACCGCGCTTAAATACAATGCTATCGTCGCTATTAAGCGAGCCAATCACGTGGCTAATTGCAGCTACACCGTGTTGTTCAAACACAGCATTTACGGCATCTAAATCGCTGTTAGCAACTTGAATTACCGCGCCAAGCTCTTCGTTATAAAGGGCTTCTAGGTCTGTCCCGGTTAACCCAGCTAAATCAACAGTCACACCGGTGTGCCCAGCAAATGCCATTTCAGTTACAGTAGTAAATAAACCACCGTCTGAGCGGTCATGATAAGCAAGTAGCTTGCTATCCGCGACAAGTGCTTGCATGGCATTGTAAAAGCCTTTCAGTAGCTCAGGGCTGTCAACATCTGGAGTTACATCGCCAAGCTGCTTGTAAACCTGTGCAAGGCTTGATGCGCCCAGTCGGTTTTTACCCGCGCCTAAGTCAACTAAAATAAGTGATGTATCGCCTTTATCATTACGTAACTGCGGAGTCACTGTTTTACGCACGTCGTCAACACGGCCAAAAGCAGTAATAATAAGTGATAACGGAGAAGTAACTGATTGCTCAGCACTATCGTCCTCGTTTTTCCATGTCGTTTTCATCGACATAGAATCCTTACCTACAGGGATAGTTAAACCAAGCGCAGGACAAAGCTCTTCGCCCACCGCTTTTACAGCTTCGTAAAGGCCGGCGTCTTCACCAGGGTGACCGGCTGCAGCCATCCAGTTAGCCGATAGCTTAATGTTCTCTAGGCTGCCAATGTTGGCACAGGCAATATTGGTTAGTGACTCTGCCACGGCTAAACGCGCCGATGCACCATAATTTAATAGTGCTGCCGGCGTGCGCTCACCCAGTGACATAGCTTCACCGTGATAAGTGTCGTACGTTGCTGCGGTAACTGCACAGTTAGCCACAGGTACTTGCCAAGGGCCCACCATTTGATCTCGTGCTACTAAACCGGTAACCGAGCGATCGCCAATAGTAATTAAGAATGTTTTTTCTGCAATAGTAGGTAAGCGTAATAAACGCTGAGCAGCCTCAGCTATATCAATCGACTCTGCATCAATTGCCTTACCGGTAACTTGCTTTGAAGTTACATCGCGATGCATTTTAGGTGCTTTACCTAATAATACATCAAGCGGCAAATCAACAGGGCTGTTATCAAAGTGGCTGTCGGCAACAGTTAAGTGGCGCTCTTCTGTGGCTTCACCTATTACTGCGTACTGCGCACGTTCGCGCTTACAAATGGCTTCAAAACGATCAAAGTCTTCAACCGCTACAGCCAGTACATAACGTTCTTGCGATTCGTTACACCAAATTTCGTGTGGGGCCATGCCCGGCTCATCGTTAGGAATATCACGTAGTTGGAATTTACCACCACGGCCACCATCATCTACAAGCTCAGGAAACGCATTCGATAAACCACCGGCGCCTACATCGTGTATAAACGCAATTGGGTTTTCATCCCCTAGTTGCCAACACTTATCGATCACTTCTTGGCAACGGCGTTCCATTTCTGGGTTTTCACGCTGTACAGAAGCAAAATCTAAATCTTCGTTTGATTGGCCCGATGCCATGCTTGACGCTGCACCGCCGCCTAAACCAATGTTCATTGCAGGGCCACCTAGTGCAATAAGTTTTGCACCGACTGGAATATCCCCTTTTTGAACATGATCAGCACGAATATTACCTAAACCACCTGCAAGCATAATAGGCTTGTGGTAACCACGCACCTCTTCACCATTGTGACTTGTTACTTTTTCTTCGTAGGTACGGAAGTAACCTAATAAGTTAGGACGTCCAAACTCATTATTAAATGCCGCGCCACCTAAAGGGCCGTCCATCATAATATCAAGCGCATTTACGATACGATTAGGCTTACCAAAGTCGCTTTCCCACGGTTGCTCGTAACCCGGAATACGTAAGTTAGAAACAGTAAAACCAACTAAACCCGCTTTTGGCTTAGAGCCGCGGCCTGTTGCGCCTTCATCGCGAATTTCACCACCTGAGCCTGTAGCCGCACCAGAAAATGGGGCTATAGCTGTTGGGTGGTTATGGGTTTCTACCTTCATTAAAATTTCTATGTCTTCTTGATGATACGCATATTCACCTTGCGCATTCGGGAAGAAACGACCCGCTTTTGAGCCCTTCATTACTGCTGCGTTATCTTTGTACGCCGACAGCACATTTTCAGGATTGTGCTCAAATGTATTTTTGATCATTTTAAACAGCGATTTAGGCTGCTCAATACCATCGATTGTCCAATCAGCATTAAATATTTTATGACGACAATGCTCAGAGTTTGCTTGCGCAAACATAAATAACTCTATGTCGTTAGGGTTACGGCCTAACTTTTTAAAGTTTTCTACTAAATAGTCTATTTCGTCATCAGCAAGCGCAAAACCTTGTTCAACGTTTGCCGCAGCCAATGCTTCGCGCCCGCCACCTAAAATGTCAACTGATGACATTTCGCGAGGTGAGTCATTGCGGAATAACTGCGCTGCAGAAGCAAGTTCGCTATGCGTTGCCTCGGTCATACGGTCGTGTAATAACGCCGTTACTTGAGCAAGCTGCTCTGCACTTAGTTCACCTTCTACGTAATAAGCAATACCACGCTCAACACGGTGAACCTGTTTAAGGCCACAGTTATGCGCTATGTCAGTTGCTTTAGATGCCCATGGTGAAATGGTGCCAGGGCGAGGGGTAACTAAAATAAGTGTGCCAGCTGGGGTATGCTCGGCAATAGTTGGACCGTAAGTAAGTAGTTTTTCAAGCTTAGTTTGCTCATCAACACTCAAAGGCGAGGTTAAATCGGCAAAATGTGCATACTCGGCATATACATTGGTGACTGGAAGTTGCGATAGTTTGCAACGCGCTAAAATTTTATTAACTCTGAACTCTGAAAGTGCTGGTGCACCACGAAGGATCAACATAGATAATTTCATCCGGGGTTAGGGATTGAACGATATTTTAGGCGGGCATTATAGTCTATGTAGCACCGAGTTTTAACTCCAAATTGCGCTTTTCAGAAAATTAACTTTTTATTTATATAAACACCAGCAAAATTACCAATAAAAGCTAAACGCTAAGTGACGCCATAGTGAAGTTTTGGTATAACGGGGTATGAGCTTTATGGGGCGGTTAATGTTGAAAGAAAAGCTAATAATTATCATCACTTTAGTTATGTTGTTGTGTGCGTGTAATATGCAGGAGCAACAAACTCAACTTGCCCAAATTAAAGCACAAAACAAAATACGTGTAGGTACCCTTGCCAGTGCCAGCAACTACTACCAAGCCGTGCAAGGCGAGCAAGGTTTTGAATACGAGCTATCTCAAGCTTTTGCCGACTACCTAGGTGTTGAACTAGAAATAGTTCCGTTTTTTAATTTATCAGATATGTTTGAGCGCCTTGAAAGTGGTGATTTAGACTTAATAGCCTCAGGACTTACCTACAACAAAGTACGTGCACAGCAATATCGCTATGGCCCCACTTACAGAACAATTAGCCAAAAGTTGGTTTATAAACAAGGTCGAGTTCGCCCACGTGAATTTGACGACCTTGATGGAAACTTTACAGTTATAGCCAAAAGTAGCCACTCTTTAACCTTACAAAAAATAAAAAAGAGTAACCCAGATTTAACTTGGCAAGAAACCGAAGAACTCGATGAAGAGGAGCTTTTACAAGCAGTTATCGATGGCGAAATAGATTACACCCTCGCCGACTCACACACGCTTTCGCTGTTTAGACGTTACCACCCAAATTTAAGTATTGGCTTTTCAGTTACCCGAAATGACCCCATAGCTTGGATCCTTAATAAATCAAAAGATGATTCGCTTTATGCACTGCTAGTGCCCTTTTTTGGTGACGTAAAACAAAGTAACCAGCTGTATGTGCTCGAAGAAAAGTACTTTGGGCACGTACGCCAGTTTAACTACGTTAATACGCTTGCGTACATTGAAGCTATAAAAGAAACGCTACCCACTTACAGGCCTTGGTTTGAGCAATATGCAGGTAGCCTTGACTGGCGCTTACTTGCTGCGCTTAGCTACCAAGAATCTATGTGGAACCCTCGCGCTAAATCGCCTACAGGTGTAAGAGGCATTATGATGCTGACACGCAGTACCGCTAAACAGGTGGGCGTAACAAATAGGTTAGAGCCAGAGCAAAACATCCGTGGCGGAGCTAAATACTTAGCTAAGCTCGTTAAACGCATCCCCGACAGAATCCCGCAGCCCGATAGAACTTGGCTTGCACTGGCAGCCTATAATGTAGGTTGGGGGCACGTTAACGACGCGCGCATTATTACCGAACAACAAGGGGCGAGCCCTGATAAATGGGCCGATGTAAAAAAGCGCTTACCACTTTTAATCAAAAAACGTTATTACCGTAAAACCCGTTACGGCTATGCACGTGGCGATGTTGCGGTAAAATATGTTGATAACATTCGCAGGTATTACGATGCACTTGTATGGCTTGATGAAAATAATGCCCTAGCGCCAGAGCCAAAACCTGAATCAGAACCTGAAGCACCTAAAGTTGAAAAAGCAGCTCAACCAAGCAAAGAGCCTATAAACAACGATAAAACCGAACCTACCCCTTCGCCTTCACCTGAAGAAAAAAGTAAGCAAGGTGAAAATAACACGCAGCAGTCTCAGTAAAGCGTTTATATTTACGTTTTTAAATGGGCTATTCAGGCCTGTGAAACATTAAAATGTGGGCATTAAACGATTCTTTCCTCGTTTTAACAGGCGCTAATTTCCCCTTCAGGCCTAACCACTCTAGTAACTAAATTAAAAATCTGTTTACTTGTCATGAAATGATCACTAATGTGTGTTTATAGTATATTTACCTGATTTTTAATATATATCTTGTGCCTTTCTCACTCTCACGCATTAGGAGAACACATGCTAAAACGTAGACGCACGCAAAAACTAAAACGCAATATTATTCATTCAACAGCCACCAGACGTCGTATTATGCTACGTAACTTACATAAAAAAATTATTTGGCGTCGTCGCATGTTTGCGATGCAGCAAATGATAGAAGTAGATTCAGATAAGGCTAACTAGTCACTAATTTGACGAGCTGCTTTTTTAGCCGCTTTAATTTGTTCTCGGCGTTGTTTAAAAAACGCCGAAATAGTACTACCACAGGTTTGACCAAGCACCCCACCTAACACCTCTACCTGATGGTTCAGCCTCGGCTCTTGCAATAAGTTCATAATCGACCCAGCCGAGCCTGTTTTAGCATCAGGCGCACCGTACACAAGGCGCTTTATTCTGCTATGCACTAACAGCCCCGCACACATAGAGCATGGCTCTAACGTAACGTACAAAGTGCAATCAATTAAACGGTAATTATTTAAAGCTCTCCCTCCTTCACGCACTGCAATCATTTCGGCGTGCGCAGAGGGGTCATTATCAGTAATTGAACGATTATAACCCGCTGCAATAAGCGTGTTATCTTTCACAAGGACAGCTCCTACCGGAATTTCGCCCAATTGCTGCGCCTTATTGGCATAAACTAATGCCTGCTCCATCCAATACTCATCGCTTTTTAGATCGTTCATAGTGCTTACTTTAAATAAATTTTCTTTCGGTATTATATCAACTTGCCTGTTTAAAATGCGTAATTGATTAAATTATTGCAAAAATAAAACAAAATAATGTGGTTTATCGTGGCTCATAGAGTGTGATTTACGCTATAATCTCACGCTTTTTTTATTTAGCTCACAACACAGGTAGCAAATGAAATTTCCTGGACGCCGCAGACATAAACATTATTTTCCAGTGGAAGCTAAAGATCCACTTACTAATCAGCTAAACGCAACTGAGCGATTACAACGTAGCTACATTACGGGTATCGATCAGATCGTTGTTGATATTGAGGCCAAAGTCGATCAGGCTTTTTTAGACGAGTTTCAACTTCGCCGAGGAATGTCGCAAGTTATTGATAGCGATATTACTAACGCACTTTACGACCGTTTAAAACTAAACGACATGGTTGATTACGAATTTGCCGGTGGCACCATTGGTAACACAATGCATAACTACTCTGTACTAGCAGATGACCGTTCAGTATTGCTCGGTGTTATGAGTGAAAACATAAAAATTGGCAGCTATGCCTACCGCTTTTTATGTAACACATCAAGCCGCGTTGATTTAGACTATTTACAACCAGTAGATGGCCCTATTGGCCGTTGTTTTACCTTAATTGATGAAACAGGCGAGCGTACATTCGCAATTAGCGCCGGTTTAATGAATCACTTAAAGCCTGAGTCTATCGATAAACACTTAATTGAGCAGTCATCAGCACTTGTGATCAGCGCCTACCTAATGCGTACACAGGGTGATGAAACAATGACTGAAGCAACCATGCAAGCAGTTAAATACGCTAACGATGCAGGTGTACCGGTAGTTTTAACACTCGGCACTAAGTTTTTAATTGAGCAAGATCCAACCTGGTGGGCTAACTTTGTAAACGAGCATGTCGATATACTTGCCATGAACGAAGAAGAAGGGCTAGCAATTACTGGCTTTGAAGACCCATTATTAGCCGCAGACAAAGCACTTGACTGGGTAGACTTAGTTATTTGTACCGCTGGCGAAAAAGGCTTATTTATGGCCGGTTACGTTGATGAGAGCTTTAAACGTGCAACCGAGTACCCACTATTACCAGGTGCCATTGCCGATTTTAATCGCTATGAATTTTCTCGTGCAATGAAAAAATCCGATTGCGAAAACCCGATAAAAGCGTATAGCCATACGGCGCCATTCATGGGTGGGCCTGATTCAATCAAAAACACCAATGGTGCTGGCGATTGTGCGTTGGCTGCCGTGTTACACGATTTATCAGCAAACGTTTATCATAAGTTAAATGTCGCTAACTCAGCAAAACACGAACAAAAGGCCATTACCTACTCTTCTCTTGCACAAATTAGTAAGTACGCTAACCGCGCAAGTTACGAGGTATTAGTACAGCACTCTCCACGTTTATCACGTGGGCTGCCAGAGCGCGAAGACTGCCTTGAGCAAGTGTACTGGGACCAATAAATAGGGAGCTTTACGTGCTCCCTATTGCGGTATTTTAGAAAATCGAAATATCGAGCTTTTTAGATAGCAGCTCTAATGCTGCTATCCCCGCCACCGAGTTACCAAATTCATTAAGCCCTGGTGAATATACTGCCACTGTAAACTTACCCGGTAATACCGCTAATATAGTGCCTGACACACCCGATTTACCCGGCATTCCCACTCTGTAGCCAAAGTCACCTGCCGCATCATATAAGCCGCTGGTGAATAAAATCGAATTTAATTGTTTATTCTGGCGACTACTCAAAACTCGCTTACCCGAGCTGTAATCAACCCCTTTATTCGCTAAAAAGTTATACGCTCTAGCTAGCTCAATACAGTTAAGCTCAATCGCACAAAAATTGAAGTAAGACCAAAGTACGTCATCGACGTCATTCTCAAAATTACCAAACGACTTCATTAAATGCGCCATTGCCGCATTTCTATGCCTAAACTCGTACTCAGAATTGGCCACTTTTTTATCAATCACTATTGCACTATTACCTGCAAGTAGCCTAAACGTTTCAAGCATTGAGTGGCGAGGTGCTGATAACCGACTGTACAAAGCATCGCACGTCACAATCGCGCCAGCATTAATGAAAGGGTTACGTGGTACGCCTTTTTCAAACTCTAACTGCGTAAGAGAATTAAACGCGGTACCAGAGGGCTCTTTGCCTACCCGATGCCATAGTTCATCGCCATAGCGCTGTAGCGCCATTGTGAGTGTCATTACTTTAGAAACTGACTGAATAGTAAAACGTTTTGAGCAATCACCCGCACAAATGGTTTCGCCATCAGTGGTATAAATAGCAATAGAAAACTGCTCGCTAGAAACCTCAGCAAGTGCAGGTATATAGTCCGCAACTTTACCTTGTGATAACAAAGGGCGCACTTCGTGTGCTATTTCATCTAGTACAGTTTGGTAGTCAGCAGTGGGCAATTGACACCTCTATTTTGGCATTTATAAAAATTTGATTTTAACACGCACAACTTCTGCACGCCTAGCTATGTTACATGAATAAAATAGCAGATAAGCATGAACTTAATGTTTATTTTCAAAGTGATATTTTCTATATCAAAGTAATACCAATCCGCAATAAGCCTTAATCATTTTGCGAGGCTATAAAAAACTGATTACACTCAGCACGATGTGCGCCGTGACTTTGCTTCAGGAGCTTAGCGTTATATAGGGATATGAATGTTATGGCTCAAAGAATTTACAAGGGCGGGCATTACAGAGACTGAGTTAGTATGAGATCTTGGCTTTTTATTAAGCCCCAGACAGCAAAAAACCCGTTACATCGCTGTAACGGGTTTCTTTAATTTGAATCCTGGTAATGTCGTAGTGCCCACAGCGGTGGAGAGTCACATAGCAAATGCTACACTATCGTTGGCCGGGGCTCGCCTTCGA
>NZ_PNDP01000053.1:0-46622 GCF_005886415.1 Pseudoalteromonas sp. S327
ACACCAACAAAAAAAGGCACTAAACAGCACCTTTTTAAAATGATTTAGGCTTTATTTTTAGTTTTTGAAACCTAAAAGCTTAAACCTAAAAGCTTAAACCTAAAACAGACGCGATATAAAATCGCTGCTACAACTTAAGCGATTTTTTTCTCTTCGATGCTAGCTAGGTATTCGTCAAACGTACCCTGAAAATCAATAACCTGCTTGTCTTTAATATCAATAATGCGTGTAGCTAAAGATGATACAAACTCGCGGTCGTGGCTTACAAAAATAAGCGTACCCGCAAAGTCTTTAAGTGCATTGTTTAGCGCTTCAATGGCTTCCATATCCATGTGGTTGGTTGGCTCGTCCATTACAAGTACGTTTACGTCTTGCATCATTAGCTTACCAAACAACAAACGGTTTTTTTCACCACCAGAACAGTTACGCGCTTTTTTGTTTGAATCGTCGGCGGTAAACAACAAACGCCCTAACATGCCGCGAACCATTAAATCGTTATGCTTGGCTGTACGCCATTGCGACATCCAATCAAATAAGGTTAAATCGTTATCAAAGTCTTTTGTGCTGTCTTGCGGGCAGTAGCCAAAGGTCGCATTTTCAGACCATTTAATTTCGCCTTCATTACTTTTAAGCTCGTCTACTAAACAGCGTAAAAAGGTGGTTTTACCCACACCGTTTTCGCCAATAACTGCAAGCTTAGCGCCTGCTTCTAGTAAAAAGTCGCCGCCGCTAAATAATGTTTCACCATCAAAACCGTGGCCAAGTTTATTAACTTCAAGCGCTTGGCGGTACATTTTTTTGCCTTCGTCAAAACTTAACGATGGGCTCATACGGCTTGACGCTTTAACTTCATCAAGCTTAATTTTATCCATTTTTTTAGCACGCGAACTGGCTTGTTTAGCTTTAGAGGCGTTAGCACCAAAACGGTTAACAAAGTCTTGAAGCTCGTCAATCTCGGCGCTCTTTTTAGCATTTTCGGCTAATAATTGCTCGCGCTGTAAGCCTGCGGCTTCTAAAAACTTTTCGTAGTTACCTGGGTAAATACGCAGCTCACCGTAATCAATGTCGGCCATGTGAGTACATACCGAATTTAAAAAGTGGCGGTCATGCGAAATAATAATCATGGTGCATTTACGTTTATTAAGCTCATTAGCTAACCACGTAATGGTATGAATATCCAAGTTATTGGTTGGCTCATCGAGTAGCAGTATGTCTGGGTTTGCAAACAGCGCCTGCGCTAAAAGCACACGTAATTTCCAACCTGGGGCAACGTTTGCCATTAACCCATAATGAAACTCTTTATCTATACCCGCTTCTAATAGTATTTCTTCAGCGCGGCTTTCGGCTGTGTAACCATCCATTTCGGCAAAAACGCTTTCAAGGTCGGCTACTTTCATGCCGTCTTCTTCGCTCATTTCGGGTAATGAGTAAATACGGTCGCGCTCTTGCTTTACTTTCCAAAGCTCTACGTCACCCATAATTACGGCATCTACAACGCTGTATTGTTCAAACGCAAACTGGTCTTGGCTTAGGTTACCTACTTTAAGCCCCGGTGTAATCGACACATTACCCGCACTTGGCACAAGCGCACCGCTTAAAATTTTCATGAAGGTCGACTTACCACAGCCGTTAGCGCCAATTAAACCGTAACGGTTACCGTTACCAAATTTAGCTGAAATGTTTTCAAACAACGGCTCTGCGCCAAACTGCATCGTAATATTTGCGGTGGAGATCAAAAAGTTAGTCCTAGAATGAGTACTGACAGGGGCCAACTGCAGCAAAACGCCACAAACAAGACCAAGCAATAGGGTAAATTAGCTGGCGAATTATACAGATCCCCCCATGGTAATGAAAGGTAAAAGATACATACCTAAAATGGCAGCACGCTGGGCTATGAATCTATATAAGTGTAAAGCCGCGGGTTAATAGGGTTTATAAATGCGCTCTATGGCCGCTTTATTATTTTTAATAAGGCGATTAATTACAGCGACTTCGTCAAGCGTGACCGACTGTTTACTCATCATAAAATGTACGCCATTAACATTAATAGCTGGCGCCGTTTTTACCGGCAAAATGGTGCTGTAGCGCTTAGCAAAATATTTTGCGACAACAGAGTCGTCAATCACGTAATCAACTCGCTTTTTGTTAAGCATACCAAAGCGCGTATTTGCATCTGCGGTAAGTACTATTTGGTTGGGGTAGTGTTTTCTTATTTTTTCAAACTCAGCGCCAAAAAAGCTGCCTCTGTTAACGCCAACAATAAAGCCACGTTCAAAAAGCGCCGCTAAGTTAATTACATCTTTGGCATTTTCATGCTTATAAAGCAGCATAACTTCATCGCGATAAACATCAGTAAAATAAGAGTACTCGGCGCGCTCTTTTGTATAACTTGCCGCAAAGGTAATATCAATATGGCCTGTTTTTAGCTCTTGCTGAACCCGCGATAAGCTCGGAAAATAAACCCACTCAATACAAAAAGGCGAATTTTTAAAAACAGCGTTAACCGTATCTACCTCTGCGCCTACAAAGGCATTGCCTTGTTTAATTAAATAGGGCGCCCAGTTGGTTTCGTTGGTGCCCATTTTTAGCGTTTTAGTGCATGCCAGTACATTAAATTGCGCCATCAAAACTATAAACGCTAACAGAAACATCTTCATAAAACGTCCTTTTATACCAATCCGCATAATTAAGTGATCTATTTTGAGGATGGATAAACGTGTTGATAGCAAGGCAAAAAATTCGCTATTTAGTTGTTCTAAATGAGAATTTTTTAACGCAGATAGCGACACATTTAGCCCCTGAAAATGATTAAGTATTAATGTGGGTTGGTATTATTACTTAAATAACGCCTTAAGCGCCGCTTTATTTTTTACAATATGCGCATTAATAGTGTTAACTTCTTCTAAAGTAATCGTTTTTTTGCTCATCATAAAATGCACATTATTTACGTTAATAGGCGCTACTTGCTCAACGGGTAAAATAGCCGTGTATTTTTTAGCAAAATGGTGCGCCACTAACGAATCGTCTACTACAAAATCTACCCGCTTTTTATTTAATAAAGCAAAGCGTTTATCGGCATCGCTGGTAAGTACTATTTGCTTGCTATATTTATCGCTTAACGCTTTAAAAGTGTGCCCTAAAAAGCTGCCGCGATTAACGCCGGCTGTTAAGCCCTTTTTAAATAACTGCTCTAACGAACTAATATTTGCCGAGCCAGCATGTTTATACAGCAACATTGCCTCTTCGCGATAAGGCAAACTAAAATGGGCGTAAGCTTGGCGCTCACGGGTTTTGCTTGCTGCAAACATTAAATCTACACGGCCGTGTTTTAGCTCTTCTAAGGCGCGTAAGGAGTTAGGTAATAACGTAAAATTTATACAAAAAGGGGAGTCTTTAAAAATGGTTTTAATTATATCTATTTCAACCCCCGTTAACGTATTGTTTTTTAGTACCACATACGGCGGCCAGTAGCGCTCGTTGGTGCCTACATTAATGGTTTTATCGCATGCTTGGGTTTTAGCACTAAATAACCCCAAACACGTTACCCACATCAATAAAAACACACGCGTACAGCTCAAAACATTCATTCAAACAGCGCCTTAAGTGCCGCTTTATTTTTAGCTATATGCGCGTTAATAATTTTAACCTCATCGGGCGTTACTGTTCTTTTGCTTAGCATTAAGTGTATTTGGTCTTTATTAATAGCGGGTACGGTAGGCGCCTTCATTAAGTTGTTACCACGCTTACTTAAATAATTGCCTACTAGCTCGTCTTCTATTGCGTAATCAATACGCTGTTTATTAAGCATTTCAAAGCGCTTACTGGTTGCGCTGGTGTATTCTATTTGTTTTTTATGGCTTTTTTTATACTGCTCAAACTCTTCGCCATAATAACTACCAAAGTTAGCGCCTATGGTTAAACCTTGGTTAAAAATATCAGCTAAGTTTTTAACCTTGTGTTGATTGTTTTTGTTTTCATATAAACGCATTACCTCGGTGCGGTAGCCCTTTGTAAAATGAGCATATTTAGCGCGCTCACTGGTGTAACTTGCCGCCCAGCCTATGTCTATTCGGCCATGGCGCAGCTCGGTAAAAGCCCGTTTAGAATTAGGCAGCATTTTTATTTCAAAACAAAAAGGCGAGTCTTTAAAAATAACAGTTAACGCATCCACCTCTTTACCCTGTAACTGGCCGCTAATGCCCATTACATACGGTGGCCAAAAAGCATCATGTGCGCCAACGCTAAGCGTTCTTTCGCAGGCAAACACACCCCAAGAGGTACTAAACAACACACACAATAATAAGGTTATTAATTTATTCATTAAGTCTCTGAGGTAAGCTTTTTTGTACGTTATTAAAACAGTATAACCTAGCAAAATAATATAATGGTGAAGGAATCATTAAAGTTGTAAAAAAATGTATCTAAAAAGGAGAGGGTTGAGGTTTTAAGGAGATAATTATTGCTAAATTCAATACAAACAGCGTATTAAGCTAAAAAAACCTACTTATAAGTTCTTTAATTTATCAGCTTGTTCCTGTAGATTAAACAAGTATGAATGCAGCATTAACATTGCAAACTCGCAAAAGCCAAGGAGCGGTATAAGCAGTGCCCAATACCACATTAAATTATTATAACCAAAATGCACAAACCTTTAGCGACTCAACACTTAATGTTGATATGTCGGCGCTTTACCGTGAGTTTTTACCTTATGTTGTCCAAAATGGCCATGTGCTAGATGCAGGCTGTGGCTCAGCTCGCGATGCTGCCTATTTTAAAAGCCAAGGCTTTAGTGTGTCGGCTTTTGATGCAAGCCCTGCACTTGCAGAGTTAGCCAGTAATTACTTACAACAACAGGTAGCTGTTAAAACCTTTCTAGAGCTTGAGTGTGTTAATAAATACGACGGTATTTGGTGCTGCGCCAGTTTGTTACATGTGCCAAAGGCCGAGTTACCGCAGGTGTTTATAAACCTGCAAAATGCGCTTAAACCCAATGGCGTTTTATATGTATCGTTTAAATATGGCACGCAAGAGCGTGTACATAATGGCCGTGAATTTACCGATTTAACCGAGCAGTTATTAAGTAGTTTGCTAAATCAACACACGCAATTAAGCATAATTAAGCACTGGCAAAGTGTTGATCAGCGCCCAGGGCGCGAAAGCGAAGTGTGGCTAAATGCATTGATAACGCATAGCAAAGCGAAATTATAAGTGAATAGTTTTAGCGAACATCAACACCTGCAAAATAATAACCAACAACTTATTACGGGTGATAATGACCCGTTATTACCTAATCTTGTGCATGCCATAAACAACGCCACTGAGATTGAAATTACAGTTTCATTTATTCAGCCAAGTGGCTTAGCACTCTTGTTCGACCCACTAAGCGAAGCGTTACAAAGCGGCGCAACGCTTAAGCTACTTACCTCAGACTACCTCGATATTACTCATCCTAATGCATTGAGAGAACTCATGGCATTAGTAGATCGGGGCGCCGATGTGCGTATTTACCAAACGCACAGTAATCAAAGCTTCCATATGAAGTCGTATATTTTTGTCAAAACAAACGACCAAAACGAGATTACTGATGGCTGCGCCTTTATTGGCTCGAGTAATATTAGTGCCAGCGCATTGACCGAAGGGCACGAGTGGAATTTTAGACATGATTATACACAGCCAAAAACAAGCCAAGCAGCGAAGCAGTTTTTAAGTATACGCACAGCTTTTGAAAATATTTTTAATCACGAATTTGTTACTCATTTAAGCCATGAATGGATAAATAACTACATTACTAGGCGTAAAACACAGCAGCTTGTATCGGTAAACCATACCGATACAGTTGAGCAAGTTATTGAAAAAAATGAAGCTAAAACACCAAGGCCAGCTCAAATTGAAGCGCTTAATGCCCTAGCGCAAACCCGTACTGAGGGTTTCAAACGTGGCTTAGTGGTATTGGCAACAGGCATGGGTAAAACATGGTTAAGTGCATTTGATGTAAAACAATTCAAAGCAAAACGTGTTTTATTTGTAGCACATCGCGAAGAAATACTTTTGCAAGCACAGCGTACATTTTCTGAATTACTCACTTTATCAACTGGGTTTTATAATGGTAAACAGCGAGACAAAAACGCTGAGTGTTTATTTGCCTCTATTCAAACCATTGGCCGTAGTAATCACTTAAAGCAATTTGCGCCAACAGCGTTTGATTACATTATTGTTGACGAATTTCACCATGCAAGTGCGCGTGTATATCGTCAGCTTTTAAACTACTTTGAACCCCAGTTTTTACTTGGTTTAACAGCTACACCAGAACGTACCGACCAAGCTGATATTTTAGGGCTATGCGACAACAACTTAGTGTTTGAGCGAAATTTAACACAGGGGATAGATCAAAAAACGTTAGTGCCATTTCATTACTACGGGATTTGGGATGAAAACGTAAACTATCAAGCTATTCCGTGGCGTAATGGTCGATTTGACCCAACAGCACTAGAAAACAAATTTGCGACCCAAAAACGAGCAGACCACGCACTTTTACAGTGGCAGCAATACAAGCAGCAGCGCACATTAGGCTTTTGCATATCTACCAAACATGCTGATTATATGGCAGCTGCATTTAATAAAGCGGGTGTAAAAGCGCTATCAGTGCATAGCCAATCAAAAGTACGCCGCAATGAGGCGCTTAAACAATTAGAACAGCGCCAAGTTGAAGTATTATTTACTGTTGACCTATTTAACGAAGGCACTGATTTACCAAGTATTGATACCATATTAATGCTGCGTCCAAGCGACTCTAAAATACTATTTTTACAGCAATTAGGCCGTGGTTTACGCACCCTCGAAGGTAAAACACATTTAGTGGTGCTCGATTTTATTGGTAACCACCACAGCTTTTTAAATAAACCCTATGCACTACTACATGAAACCACGCCAAGTGGTGTAGTTAAAAAGCTTAAAAAGCCCAACCTTGCAAATGGCTGCTTTATAAATATTGATTTAAAAGTTACCGACTTTTGGCAGCAGCTAGCCAAAATACAGCGTACTACGGCGTTAGAAGATATAACGCAGCTGGCTGAGCAACTTGGGCACTTACCCACGTTAAGTGAGTTTTACTACCACTATGGCGATATAAAAAAAGTAAACAGTAATTACACAAGCTGGTTTGAGCTAATTGCTAAAACACAAAATATTGATGATGAAGCACAACAAAGTGCCAAGCAATTAGCACCGTTTTACGACTTTTTATACAAAGGCATACAAACAACCAGTATGAACAAATGCTTCAAAGCTATTTTGCTTGAGGCGTATGTCGCTTTAAACGGTTTTGCTAACCCCCCAACAGTTGCAGAACTTGCAGCCATGAGCGCAAAGGTTTTAGCGCGCCATCCAAATTTAAAGCAACATGATTTACCTATTAAAGAACAGCAAGCAGCTGCAGATTCCCAAACATGGCAAAGCTACTGGCGTAAAAATCCAATTAAAGCCTATACCAATAAAAATAAAGACGGCACACAATGGTTTACCTTACAAAACAACACCGTAAAAGCCACGTTTGACGTACCCGCAGAAAAACGCGAATTACTAAACAGCGCCGTGTTAGAGCTGGTTGAGTACACCTTAGCCAAATACAACCAGCGCCTAAAAGTAAAAACGCCAACTACGAAACAAAATACAGAGCAAAAAGCTGACAATGTAACTCAATTAGCGTTCAAAGATCTTGCCGATACAGCAAACGAGCAAAATAGCGCATTAAAACTGCCGTACTTTCCCAATATTAAAATTGCCTGTGGGCATTTTAAAACTGGGGATGAAAGCGATATGGAATTAATGGACGCGCCATTTGGCGCGGGCAAGCTTGATCCAAACGTGCATTTTTTAGCACGTGCATCGGGCAACTCTATGAACGGCGGTAAACACCCAATACTTGATGGCGACTTATTGTTACTTGAGCTTATAACTTCCGATAGAGCCGGATCGCTACGTGACCAAATAGTTGTTATAGAGCGGGATGAAATAGGCGGAGATGGCCAGTATTTACTTCGCAAAGTTAATAAATTACCTAATGGGCAATATGAGCTAATTGCTCAAAACCCCGATTACGAAGTAATGATTGCTGATGAAAGCATGCGAACGTTCGCACGGTTTAAACAAGTGGTTGTGTAGTCGCGATTTTATATCGCGTTTTAACGTGTAGACGCGCAGCTTGCTGGCGTTAAAGGCGAAGCTTTTTATATAGCTATTTTGCGTGAGAGCTTTAGGGATTTAATAACCTCTATTCGAGGTTTTTGCCAGATTGCTGGCGGCAACCAAAGAGTGAATACCGCCGTCCACCCTTTGGAATCCCACGGCGCGCCCGAGGATCACACTGTGCCCTCAAGTTAAAAATTGATGTGAACGTAACCGCCGTGTATTCGCCATCCATGGCGAAGTCACGGCTTAACTTGCATCCATGCAAGTGATTACTCATCAATTGATAACTTTCGGGTGTGATCACGGGGAGTTGGAGTATGTTGGTAGATAGGTGTTTATAAATAATGGCAGACGTTTAATTCATGCTTTTAGTTATATGAGACATAAACAGGAAAATTATGTACGAAAATAGTTTTACTAATTGGATGCGCAGGGTTGATCGAGAACAAAGTGAGGGTATCCAATATCCGGGTACTTATATCTGTGCAATTACAGTTAAAGATTTATAAAGATTTTTCATGGATTACAAACATAGTGTAGGTAGGAATGGCGAGCTCTGAAAAGGATTAGAAGGAAGGCTAAAACAGTTTGATAACACAATAAAAGGAAAAAGTGGTTCCAGTGGGGCTGAACGCGTACGCTTTAAGCATCAAGACTAACAACAGTTAGCTTCCAATTTATTTGTTGCAATTGCCTCCTTTGAATGCAATGTAAAATCAAATACCCCACAAGACTTAAGGGTTATGGGAGAAGTTTCGAAGTTTGAATTTGACTGCTTTGGAAATTTCACAGAGTTATTTAAACTGATACCTGAATTCAATGACCGAAGAGGTCGCCCAAATACAGCTTAACAATAAGGCGTAAAAATAGGTTTTAAGGGAGTAGCGCTATTCTAATAGCTTTAAATACTTGGGTAACGCATCACCTTAATTGTCGGCAAAGAGCGATAACCGTTCATTCAAGTGAGTTGTGATGAACTAAGTAAGAATAAGAGGACACTTTCCTCTTTTTCACATGTTTATATAAGCTACAATAGGCATGATATTTATAGCTGGCAATAGTTTACACTATTTGCTAATAATATAAGTTCATAAAATACGGACGTTTTCGCGTTAAAATGATGCAAGTGTCCTCTGATAAAGCTGATTAGCATCACATATGAATACAGGTCACACATGGCATTCGATATCAAAGAAGTTCCTTTAGTAAAAAAATGGATAATGCAATTCGATCTTGTGGATAGATATGCCGCTGAATTACTGCTGCAATCACTAAGCTATATAAGTTTTGCTGATTTTGAGAAAAGCATACAAAATCAGGTCAAAGAAATAGTTGAAGAAGCCCAAAAGGTCGATAATTCATGTGTAGCTATTTTTACAGTTTCAAAAAACTTGCAACATAAATTTAATAAAGATAAAGAAAGAAAACCCGAAAATGATAGTTCAGGCCGAATTGGCCATGCTTTAAAAAACTTAGAAAGAAACCTTGGAAAAAGTGTAGAGCTGACTCCTAGAATCGCCTCAATGTCACAAAAAAAAGTACGTCATATAATCTATGTAGATGACTTTATCGGATCTGGAAAAAGGTTTATTGATTTCTGGAGGAAAGATGTATCTAGGTCCGTGAAAAGTTGGGTTTCTGGAGGCTATTGTAAAATATGGCTTGTTTCTCACACTATTCATAAAGAAGGAGTAGAAAAAATACTTAAAAACATTAGTGCAATTGATTGCTCGAGGGTTAGGTCTCAGAATTTAATTGAATCTTCACAACTTATCAGAAATAAAAAAATTAGAGATTTACTAGTAAAATACAGTACAAGAACAAATAAAAGCGATGCTGCATTGGGCTATGGGGATAATTGTTCGCCTGTTGTATTTCAATATGGGTGCCCAAATAATGCTCCAGCCATACTTTGGGCAAATGGTAAGCCTAATAAAAAATCGAATAGCCTTTCGGAAGGGCGATGGGATTCTTTATTTAGTGAGCGTTCAATTGATACCGAGCTTTATCCTCTTTTTGAGAATAGTATTGCATATCAAACGTACCCTGAGTTGTTATGGAGTGCTGGTCAACATAAGTTAGCATTGAAGTTTTGTGATGAAGCCGATGAAAACACGAAACTTTACAACTTGATTTTAGCGTTATCATCTAGTGGATATACTCGAAAAAAAATTGAAGAGGTGTTGTTGCCAATCCAAAAAAAATCTAATGATGCTATTAACAACCTAATAATATTTGGCCTAATTTATGATGATATGAAACTCTCAAGGTTTGGTGAAGATGTATTAGAAAATAATCGAAAACACAGAAAGATATTTGTTGATAAAGAATATGAAAACTTTTATCCTTCCAGTTACTTAGGATTTCATCGTGAAGTTTAGTGTTAGCTGGTCTAACTTCAGCAGAGAGTGGATTCCACTCCTCAATGGAAATGTCTACTATAGAGCAAGGGTTATGCAAAACCTTTGTTCATGCGTAGGCTTCATTCCAAAGCTTTTGCATCACCCTCACTTCGTGAGGTTAAGTAAATGAATCGATGGAATCCTAATACTTACAACCGAGTGGGGTTAGAAAATGGATATTCTCCTGATTACTTGCTAACTTTAATCAAAAGTGGCAAGGCAATAAACTCAAAACATAAGCCTGTTATATTCACACTCGCACATTTGGCTAATTGTACTGATACTCAATATTCAGATCTTCATGCTTTTGTATCTAGAAAGAACTATTTCTCTGATGAAAACCCCCATTATCGAACTTTTAGCATAAACAAGAGGACTGGAGGGTATAGAATTATACACGCTCCTCACCCTGTATTAAAAATAGTTCAATCATGGATTGCTAGAAATATATTAGCTGATGCAAATGTTCATGATGCAGCTAAAGCATATAAAACGGGTGAGTCAATAGTTGATAATGCATTACCGCATTGTAAAGCTGAGTGGTTATTGAAGCTAGATATACGTGACTTTTTCAACCATTGTTCAGAACGTCAAGTTTATTATGTTTTTAAGAATATGAACTATTCATCATTATTGTCGCTTGAGCTAGCTAGGCTGTGTACGAAGGTCGATGACGAAAGGCTTCGTCGCAGGTGGAATAACACGGATAAAAATTACAAAATTGAAGAATATGCGTCTACTCGTGTAGGGAGTCTGCCTCAAGGAGCACCTACAAGCCCTGCTTTGTCGAATCTCATTTGTGAAAATTTAGATGAAATATTGTTTATGTTATCTTTGAAGTATGGTGGTTGTTATACAAGGTACGCAGATGACTTAACATTTTCTTTTAACAGTTCATCAAGAGCAGAGATTTTAAACTTCAAACGCCAAGTTTCAAATGAATTAAACAAATTTGGGTTTGAAATAAATAAAAAGAAAACACGAATCATCCCTCCTGGAGCGAGAAAAATAGTAACAGGCTTAAATGTTAATGGAAGTCAGCCAGCAATAACACGAGAGCTGAGAGATAAAATTAAAGCTGATTTATATTATTGTAAAAAATATGGTGTTGTTAATCACTGCGAAAAAAACAAGTACAAATCGATTATTGGTTTTTCCAATCATATGAAAGGAATGATTTCTTTTGTAAATTCAGTAAACCCTACATTAGGGGGGAAATACCAAAAACAGTATGATGACTTAAAGTTACCATCCTTATTATTATGATCCTAACAAGGAGAATCTAATGGCTAAACATCGTCTCGGTATTCATATTTATCAGACGAAGAGTTCTCTGAGCATCAATCAGGTAATTGGAAAGTATGACTATTTATCATACCTACATTCATGCCACATTTCACTTGGCATGGGGTTAGTTAATTTCCACGTTATATTCACTGGCTCACTGCCGTTGTGGCTTCGGTATTTAACCTCGCCGTAGCACAAACCCGTAGTTTAGTTAGTAGATACTAAAACTGACTTTTTATTTAAAATATTAAATTTTAAAGGGTTATGGTTTAATTTCTTTGCTTAACTCATCTACTAAGTTATGTGCAAATGGCCAAGGAATACCGGCTTTGCGTGTTAACTCTTTCAAATCGGGCGTAATTCTTTCAATATTTTTTGCTGCATTTAGATAAAGCCGATTTTGTTTTATAATACTTTTTTCTAGTAATTCCAGTCGCTCTTTTTCATTCTGGATTTCGTATTTTTGTACTTTTATTGACTCTAATAGTAACTGTTTCTCATTTACTGATTTTTGAACTGCATCTCTATCTTCATATAACTGCACTATTTCGGATTCTAATTTTAACTTTCTAAAAGAAAGCTCACTGACTTCACTCTCTAGGCTTTTATTAAACTGCTCTACTAATAACTGTTTTTCTTTTTGAAAAGCCTCAACAGCACTTTCTTTACTCTCTTTAATAGTAAAGCTTTTAACATTATTCAGTTGATTAATTTCTGCAAGTAGTTTTTTCTTCTTACTTATTAAGTCTTGGTTTTTAAGATTCAGCTCGTTTCTTAGCGTAGCCTCATACTCATCAATTTCATTTTTTATATTTGACCTCTGACTTATGCTTTCATTGATTTGAGATAGTTTTTGTAAAGCATATTTAATGTTTTTGACAAGCCCTTTATATTCCAGTCTATAAGCATTACGAATTTTTTCTTCGTCGTTTTTTACAATCACCTCAAGATTGTTTTTAGTATATGATAAATCTCGTAACTGTTCTTTGAGTAATGACACGGCTGAATATAAACTTCTCTTTTCTTGTTCGTATTTATTTAAAAACTCCCTTCTTGCAACCATCAAATCTTTAATTGATTGACGTTCATGTGCATGACATAGCTCTCCTATAAATCCAGCTGGTGCAATACTTAGCCATTTTGCATTTGAGCTTTCAAATAAGTCACTCACTTCTTCTAATGTTATGACTTCAGAGGTAGGAACAAAATTACTAAAGTCGAACTCGATAGCGTTTTTATTTAACCTTCTATATTCATAAGTTTTCTCAGTACTGCAGAAATGAGATACTGCTATTTCAATTAAAATTTGCTCGCCCTTTGAATAACCAATCACGTCAGGAATTCGCTTTGAATTATCAATTGGAGTTTCAATATCAACATTATCAAAAATAAGTGTAAAGCTATAAGGATCAAAGTTACCAATTGGTATTGTTAGTTTTTTACTGTTGTTAAGTACTTCTTTGGCTAATAAGTGAAGTTCTGTTTCGTAGCTCCATTTACAATCCTTTGTTTTTTGATCATCTGGGGCATGGGCGAAATGGTTTGCTTGTACAGCTCCTTTTTTGGCAATTAACTTTGCTCCGCAATCAACGCAAGTACAATTACACTTTAGGCCTCTTTGAACATCATCAATACTCGTGATCCAGTTTTGCTCATTGTATGCCCTCGTCATTTTATAGTTATGGCTCATAAAATACCCTTATTACAATTTATCACCCAACCGCCAATTTCCCAGCCTCATGCCACATTTCACTTGGCATGGGGCTGGTTAACTCCCACGTTATATTCATCGGCTGGCTGCCATTATGGCTTTGGTATTTTACTTCGCCGTAGTTTACAAACCCTATAGTTCGGCCGTTTTCGTCTTTGCCTTGTTCGCGCACAAATAACAGGATGGTTTTGCCAGTTTGTTGGTGCTGAATATAACTTAGGCCGCGGCCGTGTTCTGGGCGGGCGCTGTTTTGCGTTTGCCAATGAAACAGGGTGGGGCTGATTGCGTAGTCGTGATACAGCGTGGTGGGCGAGTAGGTTTTTTCGCACTTGTTGAGCGTTACAAATAACAGCTCTAAGTTTTGGTTTTTAAATTCTAAAACACCTTCGCGGGCGGTCGATTTTTTATCAAAAGAGTGCGCCCCAAATGCGGCCAGTATTTGCTGGCGCGTGTAGCGGCTGTGTAATTTTATTGCATGATTAGGCAGGCACGTTAAATCGCTTTCTTGCTGGTGAATACGGTTTATTAATAGGGTAATTACTTGTGTAAGTTCCTGCTGCAACTCTTTATGTTTAAGTGCCTGTAAGCTTTGTTTAAGGGTTTTAAAGCCTAAACTCGTGCCTGTGTTATCCCAAAAGTTGTAATGCGCCATAAGCGCGTACTGTTGGTTTTGTGCTGTTGGGGTAAAGCTAAAGTCGTTATTACATAAATCACGTAAAAAGTATAAGTAACTAAGCGAGTCGCAGCCGAGTAATTGAGTGTTTATAGCGCGGTAATACGCGGTGTAGATATCGGCTAGGTCTGCGGGTATTTCATCGCCTTTAAGCCAATGCCAGCCGCCGAGTTTTTTATCTTTTGGTTTGTATATATCTTCAAGCGTGACTTGTGGGTTTATGCGTAAAAAGTTACTTAGCGTAAGCGCGTCGTTAGTGTGTTGCGAATAGCTATTTATAAGCTGTTGTAAACGGCGTTTAGAGTTTATAGCTTGCTGAATATTTTTTAATATTGTTTGTTGTGTGCGCTTTTGTAGCTCTATACGGCAGCCCAGCGGCAAATGTGGGAAGTTGTTTTCAATCTCGGCTTTTACTGGTTGGTTGCTTTTACCAATAAGCGCGCGAAATTTACTAGCAAAATCGTATTCTGGGCGAGCATTACCTACAAAGTCGAGCACGGTGCAGCACTGTTTTTGGCTGTTGTCGGGCAGGCGCAAACCACGGCCGAGTTGCTGCAAAAACAGCGTTAGGCTTTCAGTTGGGCGTAAAAATAGTAAGGTATCGACCTCTGGAATATCGACCCCTTCGTTAAAAATATCAACCACGCAAAGTATTTGCATTTCGCCTTGGCGCAGTGCTTGTTGTTTGGCCGCGCGCTCATTAGTGTTTTTGCTGGTGAGTACATCGGCGTTTATGCCTGCTAAGTTAAACTTTTTAGCCATAAATTCTGCGTGTTTTTGGCTTACACAAAATGCCAACGCTTTAATGTTGTGAACATTTGTCACTATATCAGCAAGGCTGGATATAATTTTGTTAGCGCGGCTGTTTTCCCCTGTATAAAGGTTACTTAGCTCGGTTATATCGTAACGGCCGCCTCGCCATGTTATTTGACTTAGGTCGGTGTCATCATCTAACACAAAATATTGAAACGGGCATAAATGGCGTTGATTTATTGCCTCTGGCAAGCGAATTTCGGCGGCTATTACACCGCAAAAGTCATCGAGTATATTTGCGCCATCTTGTCGCTCTGGTGTAGCGGTTAAGCCAAGTAATATAGTGGGCGCAAAGTGATTTAATATAGCGCGATAACTCGCTGCGCTTACGTGGTGTACTTCGTCTATTACTATGTAGTCGTAGTAATCATGCGTTAAATTGAGCGATTCAATTTGACTGTTTAATGTTTGTATTGATGCAAATAATTGGTTGTAGCGTTGTGGTTTGTAGTTACCTACCCACAGCTCACCAAAGTCGTGATTTTTAAGCACGCCACGGTAAGCGCTTTGCGCTTGTTTTAGTATTTCTTCTCGGTGGGCTACAAACAAAAAGTGTGCGTTTGGGTTTTTATCGTAAACGGTTTTAAAGTCGAACGCCGATATAATGGTTTTACCCGTGCCTGTTGCAGCAACTACTAAGTTTTTAAAGCGATTATGCACGCTACGTTCAACGCTTAGTTTTTCTAAAATAGCTAGCTGGTGTGTTTTTGGTGTTATATCAAAATAAAACTGGCTGCTTGATTGCCCAACACCGCATTGCTCATTAAGAGAATTTATTAGCTTTTCTTTACATTCAGCTTTGCCTGTAAATAGCTCGAAATCTTGCGATTGCCAGTAGGTTTCAAACGTACTTTTGGTTTTGGCTATTATGTGTGGTATTTCTTGCGCTGTAATTTTTAAGTTCCACTCTAGGCCGCTAGTAAGCGCCGAATGCGATAAATTAGACGAGCCAATATACCCAGTATGAAAACCTGTATTACGCATAAACAAATATGACTTCGCGTGTAAACGCTCTTGTTGATTGTTGTAACTTAGCTTTACCTCGGTATTTGGTAAGTTTGCTAAAAATTCAACCGCCCTTGCATCCGTTGCACCCATGTACGAAGTAGTAATTACTTTGAGTTTATTGCCGCTTTTGGTAAAGGCTTCAAGCTCATTTTTAAATATGCGCAGCCCCGTCCATTTTATAAATGATACAAGCCAGTAAATAGTGTCGGACGATTTAATCTCGCGCTTTAGCTCGGTTTCGAGCGATATCCCCGCATTTGCACCGCTAAATAATTCGCTTTGGTAAGACCTGTTAGCGGATAAATATCGCTTGAGTAATCTTTAAGATTTGCAGCAATGGGGTTTTGGGTATTAAACAGCGCGGTAAGAATTCGGCCTTGGCTGTCGATAAGGTTTTCGTTGATCAGTTCATCATCTCGAATATGATCTTTAAGCCAAAGGACAAGGCTATTAGCTAGGCTAATTTGCTCTTGCAAACGCTCGTTAGAGTTAGGAATGGCATTTATTGCATGCTCAACAAGCTTGCCCAAAAAGCGCGAAAGCCATGTTGCGGCCTCTGCCGATTCTAGTTGGCGTTCGCCCACATAAAATTGGTCACGGTTTAAGTTTTGCTCAATTACTTGTGTAATTAACTGCTCGTAAATACCAATTTGCTGCATTAAAACCACTCCCTGTTTGCGTGCAGTTAGTTTACTAAAATGCGGTACAGCTACAAGTATTAATCGACTAAGTTACTAGTATTTAAGTACAAACGCTTGAGTTAAGTATTAGCCGGTAGAGTAATAAAATGACGATGCTAAGAAATTATCCCCTTCAACTTCACCTGAAAACACATAATTAATGAGTAAAGCGATGTTTGCATATGGGCGAAAAACGTAGTTTTGAACGAGAGGGTAGGGATACCCGAACTGGGCAGCGTACAGGGATGTGAAAGTTGTGCGTTCATCGCGTTTACGTTCATATTAATTTTGTATTTGAAGATAAGTGAAGTTGCGGGGCGTCGAAGGGTTCCAAGGGGCGTTCGGCGCTATGCGCCCCTTGGTTGCCATCGCCAACGCGATATTTAAGACGTGTATTACTTTGGAAACATAGATATGATTAAAGTATAGAAAAACTAATATAAGGAAGTAAAAAAGTGAACTTATCAGAAGCAGCAACGGAAATGCTAAACGACTTTAAAAAAAATACTGGGATATTACTACCAATCACAAAATTTTTATTAAGTAATTTATTTTTACTTAGTTTACTTGTTGTTGTTCCATTAAAAATAGCGTTTTGGATATTTCAGCTTGGTTACCTTTCAGCATCCGGAATAACATATGAAACAATTCAACGAAATGCTATTCAAGCGCAACAATTGTGGGTTGATATGTTCACCGTTCTTTCCACTGTTTTGATTTGGATAATGGGCTTTAGTCTATCATTATGTATTTTTGCTCTTTTGTACCCCCTTGTAATTAATTACCTTAGACTAAAGCAGCTAATTAAAAGACTAAAAATGAACGATAAAGCGCCAGTTATTCAATCGAATACTTCTCTAAATAAGAGGTTTTGGCGAGTTTATTTTAATAGAGTTGAGAAACAGGGAAAAATATTTTTCGGCTTTGCAAAAACTTCATACGCTCTTACATTAATATTTATAGCTCTTTTATTTTTTCTCTCAAAAGGGGCACAATATGTGTACGAGCATGCTACTGTTCTAGCCGAACAGAAAATTATAAAGTTTAAGTAAAGTGGCACTTGTGCCGATGGTAGTGGGCAACTAGGGTGTTACACTTTAAAAACGAGCACAATTGAGTATAAAGGTTTTTTAGTCGCTACATCTAACGAATCTGTATATTTGTTAAGTAAAAATATGGAGTTACTTATTATAGCTAAACAAAACGTACTCGTATTAAGCCGCGATAATATTCAAATCAATGAATAGTATGAAGTTAATATTTAAGATCTGCTTTTTCGCTCAGACACGCTTCTTGTTGGCGTTTTAAAAGCTACGCTTTTGGGCGTCAGATGAGTGTAACCGAATACGTGACTACTTTGAAAAATAAGAAACAATACACTGACACAGCATCATCCCTGTAACTGAAATTAAGTGGATCATGCCTATTGTTTTATCAACGGGACGTGCATATTTGGCAACAAAACGACCATCAAACATCGGAGTTGGAATGCGGGAGCGTTCAAAAAACATCGCAAATACATAAAATGAAACACTAGCGCCAATACCTTCATCCCAATTTGGGGGAAGTACACCATCCTTTTTCATATTTTTATTAATATGTTTAACAGAAATTCTTGAAAACAGTATGCCAGAGGCAAAGCTACCTATCATAAATACGATAAGAGAATACCCCGCAAAATGAGCTGCGGGCATCTAAAATACCCCTTCAAATATAGGTTTTCTGTCGTATATGTTTTCAGAGGTTTGTTTCATGAATTTGCTCATTTCATTACTCGCTGCAAAACCAACATATAGCCCTACACCTAACGCAATAACCCACCCATCGCCGTGGGGTTCCAAGGGGCGATATCCGTCCCTTGATTGCCATCGCCAATGCGACATGTATAAGTAATTTGTCGGCCTAGTAAAAAAAAGCCTCTAAAATCATCATAGAAAATAGACTCAACAAAAAGCCTGTAGTAGAAATAAGGTGCAAAAAAGCTAAAAACTTGTCTATTGGTCTTGCATACTTTGCAACATGGCTACCATCAAATAGTGGAGTTGGTTTTCGTGCCCTTTTAAAAAAAATAGCCATAGCGTAAAATGGCGCGCTTGCACCGATTCCTTTATCCCAGCTTGGGGAGCTTATTCCATCTAGTATCATTTTATTATCAATGTATTTAATTGAAACTCGCGGGAATAAAACAGCCATTATCATAAGATAAAAAAAGAAAAAGATAGTGCTGTATAATAGTATTTCTAGTATGGGCATTAGAAAAGTTCTTTTGTTAGAGGTTGTCTATCATATAAATTTTCAGTAATCTTTTTTGCTTTTTCATTAACATATAAGCTAACTCCAAAACCAACAAGTAAGCCTATTCCTACAGCTACGACCCAACCGTAAGGAGTTAGCATTAAAATTGTCGATAAGGCTGTTGTTGTAGCTGTAGCAGTATAAATTCCCGCTAAAGTTGAAACTCCAAAACCAGCCATTTCAGCTGATATACTTCTATGCCAGTCACCACCATTTTTATAATCACGATAAACAGAAACTCCTCGCACAACAGCATCGAAGGCACTCATTTTATATAATGCTAACTTTTCTAATGAAGTCAATATACTAGCAACTGTTATTATATGGTGAGTGTTTAGCTTTACTTTAATAAAGGCTTTTAAATAAGGTAATAATGCAGAGGCAAACTATCATTCCCGTCACTGAAATAAAATGAGCTGCTGCTATTGCTCTATCAATAGGCCGCGCATGTTTAGCTACAAAGCGGGCATCAAATAACTTGTTCTTAATTCTATACTTACTAAAAAGCATTGCAAATACATAAAATGAAGCACTCGCCCCAATCCCTCGGTCCCAACTAGGTGGATACACGCCACCCTTTTCCATTTGTATATTTATATATTTAATTGTCATTCTTGAAAGCAAAAGAGATGAAACAAAAAAGCTAAAAAGAAACGTTAAAAACAAGTAAGTTAATATAGGTGCTAGGTCCATTTATAAAATACCCGTATGAATAGGTTTGCGATCATAAATATTCTCAGTCGCCTTTTTAACTAAAGTATTGGTTCCAATACTCATGGCAAATCCGGCTGCAAAGCCTAATCCAATAGCAACAATCCATCCGTAAGGCGTTAACATTAGAAGTGTACTTGCGGCTAAATGTGTTGTTATAAAAGCACCAGTTGCTATCCCTACTGCTGTTGACGCCCCAAAACCAGCCATTTCAGCTGATATACTTCTATGCCAGTCACTATCATTTTTATAATCACTATAAACAGAAATTCCTCGCACAACAGCATCGACAGCAATCATCCCATAACCTAGCCAACGAGCATTATTTTCGAGACGTTTTATTTTGTTTAATTCAGCAGTACTACTTATATCAAGTTTAGATGAATGTCTGGCACTTTTGGCTATATGAACACCACGGTCAGGGTTAGACCAAACAGTACCTCTTCGACTTGCACGGTTAGTATTCATAAAACGCTGTAATTCAGCTTGGTATTTAACTTGCAAATCTTTAAATATAGCAAGTGCTTTTTGCTCTAAAGCAACCATGTGGTATTTAGGCATACCTGATTTATGTGCGGCTCGAATGTCTTTTAAAGATGCTTCATATTTAATCGCTAAATCAACAAATTTTGAACTGCGAGCTTCTATTGATGTGGCACCTGAACCAACAATAGCATGTGTGTTACTTTCTAAAAATGGTATCACTTGAGCTTGAAAGTCAGAAATTGCAAGCAAGGTTTCACTCCCAAAATCACGTAACATACCTGCAATATTTCTTTTTGATTGAGCTGGTAGTAGCGAGAATTGTCTGAGTATATTTTTTTGTTCTGAGGTAGGGTTATCTGAGAGTTGAGAATATTCTTTGCGCCAGATATATGGTGTACCAGAAGTTATTACTTCATTTTTTATATGGCTGTTGTCCTTTGAAAAAACGTCTTTTTTGTCTGTTTTGCATTGAACTGCTTTTTTTGTAATTGGATCAAAACAAATAACTATATCTATCGCCATGGTAATTCCTTTTACTTTAATGGGTACGACACCATAATAAATCGCATATATTTTTTAGTCAAATATCTCCAACGTTTTTATTTACAACAAATTTGAAGGCGGCTGCAGAGATAACTCCTATTATGTCCACGCCCGAAATTGATTAATGATAATTAATTTACAGCAGAGCTTATTTTTAAAAAGAAGGCCATTTGATAGTCATGGCTAAAGCGGTAAAGAAGCTCTAAAAAAGAGCGTGATCAAACTTCGCGCCTACATCGAGTGTTAAAAGAAAAGCTTGATGTAACCTTGTAAACCCGCATTGCTTTTGTTTAAAAGCTGCGCTTCTAACGTCAGCAAGCTTCGTCTACAAGAAAAATTAAACATCGACCATTTAGCTTGAGCCAAGTATGCGACTAATTTTTCCTAAACCGTAAGTACCAATGAAGCAAAACAGGGGCAATATTTAATGCACTGCTAACCTTAAATAGGTACACTTATTTGAGGTGTTATTTAAAGGAGTGAATAATGATTAAATGGATTTTAGTTTTGCTTAGTTTTATTTCAACGTACTCATATGCAGGCGAGGCCTACACGCAAAGTAAGTGCGAAAGCATAGAAAAGGAGCGTGAATCTATTCGCTCTCAATTTGGGCAGGGTTATAGCATTAAAAAAGGTGAGCGATTAACTGCTCGCGACAAAGTGTTATTTACCCAATTGGCAAAGCACTGTAATAAACTTAGAAAGAGTAATAACTCATACCGCCCACATGCTGCACATTCGGCGAACACCAACTGGTTACTTAATCAAAAGGTATCAAACATGACCTTGCACAGTGCCAGCTATAAAAACAAAGCTAAGCTTGAGGCGTGGTCTAAATTTTATAGCTTGCCTAAGCGGTGTCGTAAAAAAGGGATGGAGACAAGCGATTTTGTTTGGTGTAGCGAGTATAGAGTAGCGCAAAAGCAAGTATTTGAGACCCAATGGCAGGGGCCCCATAACTATGTTTAATACTAAGGTTCGCATAGTATTTATGTTTGTTGTAATGCTTATTGCCTCAGCGCTTATTGCTAATCATTTTACAGGGCGGGTGTTTAATTATCACGACCCGATAGGTGAAGTTAAGCGTATTTATAACGATTTAACCGTAACTCAGCCAAGTAAGCCTTTAGTTAAAGTACAACCCGTAAACTCTATAAAAACGCCGGCGGGCAGCAGCTCTTTTGTGCCTGCGCGTAATCACTCGCCTCAAGCAGATAAAACACAATGTACAGATGTATCTTTAGGCGACGTAAAATATAAGCGTAACGGTGATATATACACTTGGACCGACAAGGCGGGTATTGCACATTTTAGCGATACCAAGCCTAGCTTTGCTGTTGCAACGTACGAGAGTAATTTTTCTGAGCCACTGGATTATTTTGACCTTAATTTAAACACGCCAAATTTACCGCCTTCATTTAACCAAAAGCTACAAGTAAAACTCAATACAGTATTTAAGGTGTATGGACAAATTATTGGTGCGCATGCTCTAAAAAAGGTAAAACTAAACTTAACGGTATTACCTAACCGTAGGGCTTATAGCGCCGCTATTAGGAACAATGGCGGCAACCCAGAAAATACAGCAGGAATGTATTTTCATGCAACTAACTCTGCGTTTATTAATTTTAGTGGCGAACAAAACACCATGAGAACGGCAGTACACGAAGCCGTACATGCCATTAATAAAGCAGTTTTAGGGTACACGCCTAGGTGGTTAAATGAAGGGCTTGCTGAGTATTTTGAGTTTACCCGTAACAATATGCAAACTGCTATTGTAGAGCCAAATCAAACCTGGGTACGTAATAATAAGCTTACTAAAAACGTGTTTAGACTTAATCGGTTAACGGGGTTAAATAATACGTGGCAAAAAGACGACAGCAGTATGCTTTACGCTAGTAGCTGGGCTGCAATTTATTTTTTAATGGATACCCAAGCAGGCAGAGTATTACTTAAAAATATTATGCTGGCAGAGCAGAAAAACCCCTGTAACAAGCTTTCGAAAGATCAATTAAACGCGATGTTATTTAAACAGTTTCCTGCGTTTAATCATGACTATTCAAAATGGTTAAAAACGCCATTTAAGCCACATAATTTTTAGCTTGTTTTGTTAGACGCGCAACTTGTTGGCGTTCAAAAGCTGGGCTTTACGGTGATAATTTATAAGTAATGAGAAGCTGCGCCTCTAACGCGAGCAAGCTTCGCCCCTACGGTAAACTTGAATGCCGCTACCCAAAACTCATTACGTCTCTATTTAAATAATATTGCAATCATATTAAATACCGCTAAACTAATCATTAGTTAATTAATGACCGATTAGGTAGTCATTTATGAGATCTGAACAAGCATTAAAGCTGGCGCGTCGCTTGGGTGATTTAATTCGTCAGCATCGTACTTTACTTTATACCCAGAGCACGTTCGCTAAGATGATTGGTGTATCTCGCTCCACGGTACAAAAGCTTGAACAAGGAGAGGTAGTAAAAAGCGATATATTGTTTGAAGCCCTTGTTGTTCTTCAATTGCAAGGCTCATTGCTGGATGAAATTAACGAGCTAGCCGCAGATGTGGGCGGTTATAATGCAAGACAGCGTAAAAGCAATAAGACTCAGGTGGTTAACGATGACTTCTGAAGCTTATGTATTTATTGACGGTTTAGAAGACAGCCCCATAATTTGTGGTTTTTTTAAGTTAAATCCACAAACTGGCCGAGGTGAGTTTAATTATGGTAAAAGTTACCTTGCGCGCTCTGATGCGTTTGCGCCCCTTGGTTGCCAACGCCAACGCCAACGCCAACACCAACGCCAACGCCAACACCAACGCCATCACCAACGCGACATAGGGAACTAAAAATACAGAGCGCGAGCAAGCTCACGTCTACAAGCGCGATATAAAATCGCGCCTACATGTTAGTGCCTTTCTTTATGTAATCTTTGCATCTTTTAGCAAATTAAAGCTGCTGTGTGCGGTTTTAATTATGCGGTTATTTACTTCGGGTAATTTTATTTAAGTTTTAGTAACAATAAACGCAAACTTTTTGATTGAGGTGTGGTCATAAAAAGAGTTGCTTTTTACAGCTTGTTACAAATAAATAACGTGCTGCTTGGTTGTAAAATGAGCGTGTAGCTATTGCCAGCATTATAATGTGGCGCGCTGAGCTTACCAGTGGTTCATTAAATATTAACATTGATAAAATTGTTCTTTTAATTTGCACTGTCTAGTATTAAAGATTGACAGTACACACCCAAACAAAACATAATATTAACATTGGCTACACTTAAAAAGCATTTCACTTAATTGTATTGCGTAAATTGGTTGAAGGAGGGAAGTATTATGAACAAATTACTCATTGCATGCGCTATTACTGCTGCAACTTTGTACGTGTTTAAAAACGATTTGACCGCCTTGGCTCAAAATAATCTACCCAACTCAATAACTAACACCACGGCTGTGCAGCCTGCTCAACCTCTGGTGGTAGATATACAAGCAATGCAAAGTAGCCACGATGTAACTAATAAAGAAGGCACTGCACTTACCGAGCAAATAGTGATTACCCCCCAAGAGGTAGGTGAATACTCTGAGCTAGAAAGCGCTGCTCAAATTCAAAGCACGCTTGATTTAGCACAGTCAGAGCAAGTGTTTTTAGATAAAGTGCAAAGCAGCTTTGCTGAAAAGTCGCTATTTTTATACAGCTTTGAGTGTAAGCAAAACGATTGTAATGCAGGTATTGTGGCAACCGACGGCCAACCTAAACACGAAGACATAGCCGGCGTGTTAGCGCATTTATCGGCGTCTGAAGAGTTTGCTAATCACTCTGTGCAATTAGCGGGTGTGGCGGTTAATAACGATGGTATTTTACAATACGATTTAAATATTAAAAACATGCCCCCCGAATAATACTAAGCGTAATAATAGTTAATTATTTTGAGAGGCCAAACTTGGCGCTAGCTGTGTTAAAAATACAAAGATGCTAAAAGTACAGCAATGTACAACTAGTTAGTTTTAACAACTAAACAAGGCATTTTTAGCAATAAAACGTTTTCCCATTCTTAAAATAATTAAGCGAACTAATACAACTCTATACTTTTAAACGACAAAGCGGCCTTGTGGCCGCTTTTTTGTGCTGGAAATTGAGTAATGGCAGTTTTATCTTTAAATAGCGTATTTGCTGCGTTAAAAATTGTTTGTTTAGAGCAATAATATCAAGCTTATTTGCTCGGCTATTCTTTTGTTTGCATGTTTTTAGCGCGTTCTTCAGCCTCTATTAAGGCTTGTGATTTAGGCGCTTTCTTTTTTTCCTCAATCACGGGCTTTTTATCTGAGTTTGGGTCCCAGCTTTCATCTAGCGAAAGGTTTGCAAATGGGTTGCTAGAATCACTTTGCTTGGGCGTACTTTCAGGCTCTGGTTGCGCTGGCTTTTCTTGAGCTGGCTGTGGTTGGTGAGCTGTTGATATTGGCGCATCTAACGTGGGTTCGTTATTTGGTTTTGCTGAAACTGTAGCTTGTGCAGGTTCTTTACTTGGTTTTAAAGGCGCATCTGGATTGTAGGTGCGAATTTCGGGCTCTTTAAAGTCGTGTTCGCTATTTAACGTGGTTTGATCAAGCTCGCTGTTTTTATCGGCTGTATGCAGCTGCGCGCTGGTATTAGGCTCAGTGATAGGGTTACTAGGCGCAGCCGGTTCGTTTATAAGAGTAGACTCTTGTGGTTTTACTTCCTCAACGGGCTCTGCTTTTGGCTGTTCTACCGCGGCGGCTTTGTGCTTACGCGTGCGCTTAACCGAAGGAGCATCTGGGTTAAACTCTCTTACCTCGGGCTCTGCAAAGCCTTTTGCATTTTGAATACGCGCTAATGTATTTTTTGCGGCAGCTTCAAACTCTGCGGTGTTTGGCTCTGGCGCTACTTTTTTAGGTTCAGGTGCTGGTGCATCTTCTTCTGGTTTAGCTTGTTCTGGCTCAGCCTCTGTGGCTTGCGTATTGGCAGGCAATGGCTCGTTAATTGTCTCGTTTATTGGTGCATTAGAGCTTGCAGGCTCTGGCTCACTCGGGGCCGAAACCGTGGGCACAGCTGGTTTTGAAAGTTCATCACTTGGGGTTGGAGCCGTTTTGGGTGGTGCTGCTTGCGCTGCGCTTTTGTTGTTATTTTTTGGGGCTGTAGCCGTTGGAGCAACAGGCGGCTCGGGCTTATTTTGTTTAGCGCGGCGTAAACGTATAACCACCATGGCGCCAATTAATACCACAATAAGCAGTAGCAAACTTGGTAACAATAATGAACTTGGTGGCTCTGCAACTGGCGCAGGTATAAGTACAGGTGCGGGTTTGGGCGTTGTATTAACCGTTGGCTGCTCTTTTTTAGGCTCTATTATAGGCGCTGCTTTTGGGCCTGTTTCAGTGGCCACCGGCTGCGCTTGGCTAGTGGTAGGTGTTAACTCGCTGCTATTAGGCGCAAGTTCACCCTTAGGTGTGCTTGGCGCATCCTTTCCTGTATTAATTGGCGCAGCCTTAGGCTCGTTAATTTCTGAGCTTTGCTGGCTTATTTGATTTGTAGGCTGAGAGCTTGTAGTTGCTTTGCTTGCGCTTTGTTTTATTGCTTTTTCGGCCGCAGTTATTTGCTCAAGCAGCTGTTGTTCTTGCTCGGGGGTAAGGGTAAGTGGTTGTGGCTCTTGTTCAACAACTGGCGGCTCTACAGGTTGTGGTTTTGTTTGTACTTGCTTGGGTTTATTACAGTTTCTTTTAAAATCGCGTGCGGCGCTGCGGTATTTGGCACTGGCTTTATTATTACTGTACTGCTGCATTTCTTGCTTAATTAAAATACACATGGCTTCGTTATAGGCAGCACTTTGGTTGCTGTAAAATAAAGCAAAGCAAAAAATAAGTTGAGAGAGTCTAATAATCATAAAACACGGCGCTTAAGTATCAATAGTCTGATTTTAAGCGCAAAATTAAAATATATCTAGGCACTAAGGGCGACTAAATCGCGGAGTGAGGTTTGTAACCTAGTGAGATAAGTAAAAACCACCCAACAGCACGCCCTCGTTAATCAATCACCATTAAGCTGCGATACTCGTCGTAGGCAAATTGGTCGGTCATGCCACTTATGTAATCTTGAATTAGCCTACAACGGTAGTAAAACTCGTAAGCGGCAAAGTGATCGGGCTCTTCTTGCATGGCATCTATGGCGTGCTGATAACTATTTAAGTGCTTTTTAGAGAGCTTTTTAACCAAACGCGATTCGATTAATAATCGTGAGTCGCCATTTAATGCGCGTTTAAAATCGTCGCTGTTAAGTTGTAGCAGTGGTTTATAACAATCGAGCAGGCCGTTAATGATGCGATAGCCTTGTAGTTCGAGTTTTTCTACCTCTTTGTGAGAAAACACATGCTTAAGCGCCACCTGTTTAAGGGTTTTAGTAACGGCGTGTAGGTGGCTGTTATCTTCTAGTAGGGCTTGGTTAAAGTCGCCGTGGTAAATAGGCTCAATGTGCTCTATATAACGCTTTGCGGCGTGGTTTACAAGCGGGTGAAGCAAGGCCACGCGCAGATAAATAAAAAACTCGCTATTAAAGTTGTAAGGCTGCGCGTTGGCGCGCTCTAGTGCGTAATCTACCGCTTTATCTACAAAATTTAGGTGTTCGGTGTCGTCAATGGTTAGGTTTATAAGGGCTTTTTTATATTCACTTTTTAGCTGCTGACAAAGTAGCTCGGTGGTTATTATGTCTTTTTCTACGGCGTCTTCTATGTCGGCTAAGCAATACGAAATATCGTCGGCGGCTTCCATAATGTAACTTGCCGGATGGCGGCAGTATGGCTCTATAACCAGCTCGTTTTGCAATGCCTCTATAAAGGTTTTTTCGCTGTAGTAGTAACCTACTTTTTTCATTAAGTAGTTTTTATTTTGCGGTATGTCTTTTGGGTTTAATCCCGCGGGGCGGGTGTACTTTAAAATGCCCGCGCTTTGGCAATAAGTTAAGTTTAACCCCAGTAGCGAATGAATTATGCGTATGCCTTGGGCGTTGCCTTCAAAATTACAAATATCGTGCGCTAGGTGCTTAAAAATAACCCCTATACCGGTATTTTGCTCTTGGCAGCGCGCTGGTGTAACACTTGCTAAATTGTTATTAAACCAGTGATTTATGGCAGCTTCGCCAAAATGTCCGAAGGGTGGGTTGCCTATATCGTGCATTAGGCAGGCCATTTCTACTAGGCTTTCTAGTGGGCGCTCTAGCCCTTTTAAGCCAAACTCGGTTTGTTGCTCAAAGCTTAAATTTGCAAAAATGCGCTGTACTATAAAACGGCCAACTTGCTGTACTTCTAGTGAGTGAGTTAAGCGCGAGCGCACCGCTGCGTTTCGCTCTAGCGGAAAAACCTGGGTTTTTTGCTGCAACCTACGAATAGCTGCACTGTTAATTATACGACCGCGATCGCTTTCCATCGCCATTTGTAAATTTGCAGTCGTGCGATACATGCGCGCTGGGGTTATTTTTTTACTAAAGTCGATAGTCATCGGAGTCCTTGCTTAGTGGTGACGACTGGCAAAGTAAATGCGCGTTGTCATTCGTTTTAAATACTTACTAGTTAATATATACATCTAGACGAGTTAGGTACAGGTGCTTGTATCATTTAAGGCCTGGCAATTGTATTATAAAGCTATATTTTTCAGTATTTAACGCATTTTAATGTAGGCGAGTATTTGTAATGAAGTATGTATTTTTAAAGGCGATGATGTTGGCTCTTTTAGTGTTAACCAGCCAAGCGACATATGCGGCAAAAGAGCAAACCGTTGTACTTATATCAATAGATGGCATGCGTTGGGATTATATAGAAAAACACGGCGCGCCTAATTTAAAAGCAATGGCTGCTAAAGGTGTACGCGCGCAAAAACTAATGCCTGTTTACCCAACAAAAACGTTTCCTAATCATATTTCTATTATTACAGGGTTGCTGCCGGTAAATCATGGCATTGTAGATAATAATTTTTGTGATAAAGCCCGTAAAAACGAGTGCTACAGCATGGGTAAAGGTATGCGCGATAGCACGTGGGTAAATGGCATTCCACTTTGGAATTTAGCAAAAATGCAGGGGCTAAAGTCGGCTACTTATTTTTGGCCAGAGTCGGATGCGCGCTTTAACGGTATGACGCCCGACTATTACTTTCATTATTCTAAATACAGTGAGTACCAAGGCCGTGTTGATCAAATAATACAGTGGCTAAGCTTACCTAAAGCGCAGCGCCCACGTTTTGTGGCAAGTTATTTTTCGCTTGTTGATAGCATGGGCCACGAGTTTGGCCCAGACGCACCGCAAACTCGCGATGCGGTAAAACAATTAGATGAACTAATGGGCCAATTACAAACCCGTTTGAGCAAGCTAGAGCAAGAGATTAACCTTGTTATTGTATCCGATCACGGTATGGCGCATGTAAACCCAGAGCAAAGTATTGATGTTTCTACATTGCCTCAAAACGATAATTTTATAGTTAAAAATACCGGCCCGCGGTTACTTATTTATGCAAAGCCTGCTGTAACAAGCGAGCAAATTACAACTTACAAACAACGTTTGCAACAAGCCGCAAACGGGCGTTATACGGTATTAAACGACGAGCAATTAGCAGCATATCACTACAATAAAGGCACTCGTGTGGGCGATATTGTTGTGCAAACTAATGCGCCAGCGGTATTTACTAACGAAGGCAAAGCAATGTACTTAGGTACTCATGGCTATGCCTATACCGATGATATGGCGGCTACATTAATTGCAGTAGGGCCTGCTTTTAAACAAGGGCTAAGCCTTGAAAAGGTAAATAATCTTGATATTTACCCGGTACTTGCAAAAGCAATGGGGCTTAAGCTTTTAAGTAAAGTAGATGGTGACGGTAAAACGTTAATGCCTGCTATAAAACAAAAAATAGTAGTGCATTAATTAACTGCGCACTTTTAGGCTTTTAGTGACTTAACCTTGAAAGCTCAACAGTCCCTAAGCCAAATAAAAAAGAGCGCAAATGCGCTCTAAAGGGAAATAATTATAAGTGGGCTATATACAGCCAGCTTTAAATCACTTACTTAAAGTTAGCAATGCTTGTTTTAGTGTCAGTAACCGTACGAATAGCATACGCTTGGTTAGTTACACCAAAAGCTAAGCCATTTACGCTCCAATTAGGGTTAGAGAAGTAATCGTATTGCGTTGCACTACCGTAAACATGCGGGTAAGCCATTATACTTGCAAATTCGTTTTGTACGCCGTGGCCCATTCCATCAACATATACGCCGCCCGATGTATCGCCTTGTTTACGTGAGTGCGCTAGGCCTTGGTTATGACCAAGTTCGTGTACAAACGTAGTGGCACCACAGTCAATAGCAGTAATAGAGTACATACGGTCGCTCATTGAGCTGTATAAATTACCGTTAGTGCCTTGGCCAACCCAAGCTAAACCACACGAGATTAAACCATTACCCGCACTTTGGCCGGTACCAAGTACGGCAACCATATCGGCTTTCCAGCTAGTGCGTAAACCATCTACGTAGCTGCTGTTAGTTACTGCATCTAACCAATCTTCAGACGGTGTAATTGCGTAATCGCCTAGGTTTTCTGTTCCCGCTAAACGCAGTGTAATGTCTACCCCATTTTGGCTATAAACCTGGTTACTAAAGGCGATCAGCTGGTTTATTTTAGTGTTTATGTTACTCGTAGCTGCGGCCGATTGGTCGGTATATAAAATACCAATATCAATCGTTACTGCCTGTGCTGCACTGGTTGCAAATAGCGCGCTGGCAATGGCTGCCGTAGAGATTAGTTTTTTCATTTTTATATTTCCTTACTTATGTAGTGGTTGGAAGTTTTACTGCTGATTGATTTAGTTGGGTTACTGCGTGTTGGGTTGTTCAGTTTTTTTTGGGGCAAACATATCTATGGTTTTATCTGTTTTTGGTGTGGGTGCATCTACGTGATGCTCTATGTGGTTTTGGTATAAGTCGCGTTTTGCTGCAATCCAGCCATATTTACCTTTACTTTCAAAAACGTAATTGCCGCTAGGTGCGGTAAATTGCCCATAAATTGCATCGTTTCCTACGGTCATAACCGTGGTGTGTAGTTGCCCATTGGCACCAATAACTTGGCCAAATATGCTTTTATCGCCATTACTCGCCTCCGATAACGAGGTGATTTCGGCGCTGTAGGTTTCAACGGTTTGCGGAATTGAAATATCAAACGAGTCGCCAGCTTCAAGGGCTTGTAACGTATTTAGGTCGAACTCTATGTAGGCTTCGTTGTTTAAATCGCTTGGTAGTACGTTGGCGTTGGTAAGTACCTCTTTAGCTTTTTCAGATACCTTGTTTATAGCCTCAAACTGGTTGCTTTTCGCTGGTGCCTCAATGGTTTTAGGTTTTACGTTAACGGGATCTTTACTCATATCAATGGGCTGTGGTGCTTTTTTATTTGCTGCAAATTGAGAGTCAACGGGCACTATATCCACTGCAACAGGCGCCGTTACCTGCTGAGGTTTTTCGGTATTAAATAGCAGCTGATAAATAGCAAATGCAGATAGACCAAGGGCAACAATTATTAAAATAGCGCGTTTCATTTGTTTCTCTTACGGGGTTTTTAGTTAACTAATTGTTACGTTTTATATCATCTAGAGAATTAGATCAAGTTGGTGATGGTAGTATAAAAGTGCTAATTATTTGCATTGTAAATGATTGTAAATAAACAATTTACCTATAATGGGTTTTGTTTGTTGAGCTAAAAAGGATGGGTTTTTATAGAGTTTTAGCGGGGTGTAAGCGTAAGCGAATAATTGTTTTTGTTTTTAATTTGGCAATGAAAGGTGTGATCTTTATAGGTAAAAAAAATTTTAAAATAATGAATATTTTTCACGCTTAATAGCGTAAACGCTAATTGCAAAGCGTAAATAGGCAACGTATGTTGTGGGCTTAAAAATCTAAAATTAAGAGGGATTTTATGACGTTTTCCGATCAGCTGCTTAATCGAGCAACCGCAGGGTTGGTGGCTGTTATTATTGGTTTTTCAAGTTCTATTGCGCTTATTTATCAAGTTGTTATAACCCTTGGCGGCACGCCCGATTTAGTCGCAAGCTGGCTTTTAATGCTAGGGCTGGTAATGGGCATAACCACTATTGGGTTGTCGTATTATTATAAAGTGCCCGTTTTAATTGCATGGTCTACCACTGGGGCGGCTTTACTTATTTCCAGCGCGCAGGGCTACCATTTAGGCGAAGCCATTGGTGCATTTATGTTTGCCGCTACATTGGTTTTTGTGTCTGGGGTTACCGGTTGGTTTGAAAAAATAATGAACCGTATACCGAGCGAACTTGCCTGTGCCATGCTGGCAGGCGTATTGGTTACCTTTGGTATAGATGTATTTAATTTTATGAATGAGCTACCACTGGTTATAGGCCTAATGGTGCTTATGTATTTTTTAGGAAAACGATTTTTTGCGCGTTTTGCCATGCTTAGCGTTTTAGTTGCAGGCGTGCTACTGGCGTGGCAAATGGGGCATATTGATACTGGCGCTATTCATTGGAAAATAAGTGAGTTTGCATACATAGCGCCGGTGTTTAACTTGCAAGCGTGTATAAGTATTGGCTTACCACTTTATATAGTAACCATGACCTCTCAAAACTTACCGGGTATTGCTGTACTAAAGGCTCATAATTATAAAGCGCCTATCTCAGCTACGCTTAATGTAACTGGTTTTATTAATATTTTAACTGCGCCGTTTGGTACGTACTCTATTAATTTAGCCGCTATTACCGCTGCTATTTGTATGAGCGACGAGGCCGATAAAAGCCCCGATAAACGCTATTGGGCAAGTATTGCCGCAGGCGTATTTTATATTGTTATGGCACTTTGCGCGGCAACGCTTGTTGGTTTAGTGGCAAGTTTACCCCAGGCATTAATTTTAGCCTTAGCGGGTATTGCGTTGTTTGGCACCATTGCTAATAGCTTGCAGCAAGCTTTAAGCTCAGCCCAATACACAGAGGCTGCAATAGTTACGTTTTTGGTAACCGCATCTGATTTAACCATGCTCTCGGTGGGCTCTGCGTTTTGGGGAATAATTGCCGGCGTTTGTACGTTGATGATCACCCGTAAAAGTTAAATAAAAGTGCCTATGAATAGGTTAAAACAGGTAAAAGCGTTGCTTTTAAAACGCCAGCAAGCTGCGCGTCTACAGGGTAATTTACCTCGGTGTTAATTTTGTTGGTAGTAGGCGCGAAGCTTGCTCGCGTAAATAGTGGCTATGACATTTAATAAATGCTTATCTTACAACTAAAAAAGCGGTGTTAAATTTAACACCGCTTTTTTACGTTAAGGCAATAAAGATGCGTTTAAAGCATTGGTTTTAGCACATCATATAAAGCGTTAATGTGATCGTCTCTGTCGTTTAAAGCGGCTATGTAACGGTACTTTTCGCCGCCTGCGTTTTCAAAAATTTCGCGATTTTCTTCTTCAAGCTCTTCGAGTGTCTCTAAGCAATCGGCGCTAAAAGCAGGGCTTAAAATTGCAACGTCGGTAATGTTTTCATCAGGTAACGATGCAAGCGTGGCGTCGGTGTATGGCTTTAACCATTCGGCTTTACCAAAGCGGCTTTGAAAAGTGCTAATTACTTTATCTTTATCAAGGCCTAGTTTTTCAACCACTAAACGCGTGGTTTGCAAACATAGGCAGTGGTAAGGATCGCCTCTATCTAAAAATAGCTTTGGCATACCGTGGTATGAAAAAACTAATTTTTGTGGCATGCCGTTTTTTTCTAAATCTTCACTAATGCTGCTAGCTAACGAATCAATGTAAGCGGTGTTTTTGTGATAACCATTTACAAAGTGTAGCTCTGGCACCCAGCGCCATTTTTGCAATACTCTTGATACGGCATCAAATGTTGAGCCGGTGGTAGGGCTTGAGTATTGCGGGTAAAGCGGTAGTACAATTATGCGCGTTAGGCCTTTTTCGCGCAGCTCTTCAAGGCCCGCCTCTATTGAAGGGTTGCCGTAACGCATGGCCATAACAACTTCGGTATTGGTGTAACCTTGCTCTTGGAGTAGCGCGTTTAGTTTGTCGCGTTGCAGGCGGGTAATATGTGTTAGCGGCGAGCCGTTTTCGGTCCAAATGCTTTCGTATAGTTTTGCTGAGCGCTTAGGGCGAATACGCAAAATTATACCGTGCAGTATTATCATCCACACTAAACGTGGAATTTCTACAATGCGCGGATCGGATAAAAATTCACGTAAGTAGGTACGCAGTGCCGCAGGGGTGGGCGCGTCTGGACTGCCTAAGTTGGTAAGTAAAATGCCCGTTTTTTGATTAAAACGTCCGTCGTGGGGATTGTCAGTGACTGCAGAAAATCGCGACACGCTGTGCTCCTTAAAGCAATGTGATACCAATTCGCAATAATACTTAATCATTTTGCGGGGCTAAACGTGTCGCTACCAGCGTTAAGCAATTCTCATTTAGAACAACTAAATAGCGAATTTTTTTGCCTAACTATCAACACGTTTTTCCACCCTCAAAATAAATTACTTAATTAAGCGGATTGGTATTAAACAGTTTAAAATATATACCCAGATTAACAGGTACCTGTTTGAATTAGTTTAGCTTATTTACGGTAATTGTAACGAAAAAAGCCACAGTTTAGATCACTCATTTAGCACTTTTTACCATTATTCTAAATGGGGTCGGTTTTTTGGCTTCTAGTTGCTGTAGTTTTTCGATGGATTTTTTACCAAACACATGGCCTTTAGGTAACAACATAATACCGCTGTGGCTGTGTAACGTATGGCCTAAAATCATATTGGCTTTTAGCTCTTGAGCGCTGCATATAATAATAGAGCCCGCATTATTAAGTTGCTCATTTAATTTGCTATGGCTTGCCTCGAGTGCGCGCACAATTTTAGGGTGGTAAAAAGTGCCACTGTACATTTTTACGCTTTCGAGTGCATCGCTGTGGCGCTCTTTGTCTGTGGGGCTTTGGCTTTGTTCAAATGCGTTCCAATAATCGCGAGCAACGCTAAGCACCATAGCGCCAATAGGAATGTCGTTTGCTGCTAATCCTTTTGGTAAACCGTTGCCGTTAAAGCGCTCATATTGATGATAAATTGCATCAGATACATCATGTAAATGTATTGCAGGCATCAGCATTAATTGTGCTGTGCTAGGGTGCGTATAAAAGGCTTTGCGCTGTTGCTCGCTTAGCCGGCTCACTGGCTTTTTATAGAGCTCTGGGTCCATAGCAAGCAAACCTATTTGCGCTAAGTAACCCGCCATGGGGGCTAAATCTATACTTTTTTGCGAGAGGTTTAAGTACAGTGCTATTTGGGTGCAGGTGTCGGCAATTTTTTGCGCTTTGTTGCCATCTAAGTATGGGTTGGCGTTTATAAAATTATAAAGTAGCTCTACGGTGGCTTTGTGTTCGTGTTTTTCGCGCTCGTTTGCATCTTCTAGCTGTTTAAGTACCTGCTTAATTTGCTTTGTACGCTTTTCTACTCGTTGCTCTAACGAGTTATTTAATTCGAGAAGTTCTTTGTTTTGCTGTTTTACTTGCTGCTCGAGTTGCTTGTTTTGTTTTTTTAGCCGAAATTTTTCGATGCTGTCGTTAATGCTGCGCAAAAGCATATCGTTTTGCCATGGCTTTTGTATGTAGCCGTTAATTTGCGCTAGGTTTACAGCTGCTAGGGTGGTTTCTATTTCGGCGTAGCCGGTTAATAAAATACGTTGTGTTTCGGGGGCTTTGTTACGGGCTTGCTCTAAAAATTGCGCACCATTCATGGTGGGCATTTTCATGTCGCTAATAATTAAGCTAAATTCGTGGCTGTTTAAAAGCTCAAGCGCTTGCACTGGGCTTTTGCAGGTCATAAAACTAAAGTTATTATTTTTTAATAGGGAGGTTAGTGAGCGCAGAACAATTTCGTCGTCATCAACACAAAGTACATCTACGGCAGTGATTGAATGTGCAGCGTCTGCTGGTTGGGTCATAGTGCTACCTTTTAAAATAATAAGCATAGCCTAAAAATTGCCCCTAGTTTGCATAATTACGTATGGCAAACTAAACGTTATACATGGATGCGTATTTATGGAGCGAATAGGATGAGCACTTTAACCGACGACTACAAACAAGCCTTTTTAGATGAGCAGCAAAAGCGCATAGCCGCAGAGCAACTGCTTGCCGATAAAAGCCAATTGTTAGTTGTGTTAAATGGCGAACTAACCAAAAACGTTGCTGAGCTGTCCTTGTATCAGCAAATGTTTGTTCAGGCCGACAAAATGGCAAGTGTGGGTGTTTTGTCTTGCAGTATTGCGCATGAAATAAATAACCCGCTTTCGTATGTAATTAGCAATATAGAAAGCTTGCAATATGTTAGCCCTCTTTTATCAAAATCTCTTCACTATAACGAGCAGTTTTTAACCGGCCAATTAAATGCAGGGCAATTTAAAAGCGTGTTGGTTGATCTAAAAAAACAATACGAACTAGCATGGAATGGACACGAAATTTACTCGCAGTTGAGCGAAAGCCTAGATGGTTTAAAGCGCATAAAGCAAACCGTGCATAATTTATTAAACCTTAGCCAATTTACAAGTACCTATAACAAGCAATATATAGATGTAAGCGAGGTTGCAGGCTCTGCTTTAGGCGTGTTGCAAGGGCAGCTTAAATACTGCGAAATAAAAACCAATTTTGAGCAAGTGCCGCTTATTTGGGGGGAGCTGTCGTCTATTCACCAAATTTTTGTTGAGCTGTTATTAAATGCTCAACAAGCGTGCGAACATGAATTAGAAAAAGGCACCATTATTGAACTAAGCGTAACGCAGCAAAATGAGGGGGTATGTATAAAAGTGAAAGATAACGGTTGTGGAATGGATGAAAATACCCAAGCGCACTTATTTAAGCCTTTTTTTACTACACATAAAACCGCCCACTCATTAGGAATAGGAATGACCGTTGTTAACTTTATTTTGCAAGATCACGGCGGAAAAATAGAAGTTAGCAGTGCTTTAGGAACAGGTACTACCATTTGTTGTTGGTTACCCGTAAAAGTACAAAAAAGCGTGATAAACCCATTGTAAATAAAGTGTTAACTTGATTTGGGGTTGAAATTAAAATCCTTAATTGTATGTGTTTTGAACAAGTTTAAGTGTTATTTTTTAGTATTTACATTTTTTTGCATAGTTAGACCTATTATTTAGTTTTTTTCATTTCTTTTTATTTGCATATGTTGCTAGGATGTTCCCCAGTGCGATGCGTTACATCGCAATAACAAATATTAAAGAACACACTAAACAGGGTCGTCACCATGTCAACATACCGTTTAAATACATTAGCTGCCGCTGTTGCGTTTGCCGTAAGCGCACCAAGCATTGTAAGCGCTCAAGAAGCACCTGTTGAGGCTGCACAAAATATCGAACAAATTTCTGTATTAGGGTCGCGCGTTTCTAACCGCACCTCTACTGAGTCTTCGTCACCTATTGATTTAATAGACGCTGATGATTTAAACAAAGGCGGCTTTACAGAACTAGGGCAGAGTCTGCAAGCTACTGCCCCGTCGTTTAACTTTTCTCGTACGCAAGTATCTGATGGCTCTGATTTATTTAGACCAGCAACGCTGCGCGGCTTACAGCCAGATCAAACGTTAGTGTTGGTTAACGGTAAGCGCCGCCATAATCAATCTATTTTTGGCCTTAACGGCACTGTAGGTGCAGGCGCTGCCGGCACCGACATGAACGCCATTCCGCTAACTGCGCTTAAAGGTGTAGAAGTACTACGCGATGGCGCAGCAGCTAAGTATGGCTCTGATGCGATAGCTGGCGTAATTAACTTATCGCTTAATAATTCAACTGGCGTAACAACGGGTTACGTACAGTACGGCGGCACCAGTGAAGGCGACGGCGATACGCTTTCTGCAGGTTTAAATCGTGGTTTTGACTTAGGTAACGAAGGCGGCTTTATTAATTTATCATTTGAGTATCGTGATGCCGATGGCACTAACCGTGCAGAGCGCGATACCGGTGGGTCGTTAAATGTTGAGCCAGGCACGCTGAGTGAAGATGTACGTTGGAGCCAAGGTAACTCAGAAAGTGAATTTACCTCGTTGTTTTACAACATGGCTTTGCCAATGGGCGACAGCGAATTGTACTCATTTGGTGGCTATTCTGAGCGTACCGCGCTGGGTAATGGTTTTTACCGTAACTTTAACGAAGCGTCTAAAAATGTAACGCAAGTATACAGCGATGGCTTTTTACCCCGCATTTATAACGAAGCTGAAGATATTTCAGTAGCGGTTGGTTTTAGAGGCGATATAAACCCAGATTGGGGATACGATGTATCGGCAGTGTATGGCGAAAACAAATACGACTTTACCTCACGTAATACTATAAATGCCTCTTATGCGGCGGAGTACGTATTTAACAACCCAGATGCAAGCGATGCCGATATAGCAGCCAATGCAGGCCCAAGCGGCGGTTACTCTGGTGGTTTTAGATTTGATCAAACAACAGTTAATGCTGATTTTAACGGCATCGTTGATATTGGCCGCAATGAGCCTTTATATGTAACTATTGGTGCTGAATACCGTAAAGAAAACTACGAAATAGTACCTGGCGATGAAGCCTCTTACGCATGTGGCTTGGCAAATACCGATGCTTCGTACCCGTCAGTAAACGATCCTGATCAATTTGCTGAGTGTGGTTTTCAGGCTTATAACGGTTTGCGCCCAGAGGCAACAAACAAGAGCGATCGCCACAGCTACGCGTTTTATGTAGATGTAGAAACCATGGTAACGGATGCATGGAACGTAAGTGGTGCGTTGCGCTACGAAGACTTTTCAGATGCGGGCGATGACTTAATTGGTAAATTAGCAACACGTTATGAATTTAACGATGACTTTGCAGTACGTGGTGCGGTTTCTACTGGTTTTAGAGCGCCATCGCTTCAGCAAAGTGGTTATACCGCATTTACAACTAACCTAGGCTCAGATGGCACACTTACGCAGTCGTTCACTGCAAATACGGGGACTGCTTTTCCAAGTGCGTTAGGTGTAGATAGCCTAGAGCTTGAAACCTCAACTAACTACAGTGCTGGTTTTGTTTACGATGTAACAAGTGAGCTTTCGTTAACGGTTGATTTTTACCGCGTAGAAATTAAAGACCGTATTACGCTTGGTAGTTTACTTTCTGCAGAGGATGTTGCCTTTAGCGATGAAGCCGTAGCTGCGCTTCAAGCAACCGGCGCAGTGCAAGCTAACTACTTTTCAAACTCTGTAGATTCAACTACACAAGGTGTTGATATTATTGCCTCTTACCGTACTGATGTAGAGGGCGGTAATTTTGGAGTAACCTTTGCGGGTAACTTAAACGACACTAAAATTGATAACGTGAACGCAGAAGAAGGTATTCCTGAGTCGGTGGCGTTTGATGATTTACAACGTAGCTTTTTTACCGACGGCCAGCCAGGTGAGCGCGCAACTTTAACGTTTGACTATGAGCGTGATGCGTATGAAACAACGCTTCGCTTTAATTACTTTGGCGAAACAGACGTTAAATACTTTGGTAATGACCACATCCCTTTACCAGGTGAGCTTTCGCCTACGGGGTCGTTTAAACCAACTAGTACAGTTGAATCAGCAGTACTAGTGGATTTAAACGTTAGCTACCAAATTAACGAAATATTTAACGTATCGGTAGGGGCTGATAATATTTTTGATGAAACCCCAGATGAGCTAGGTGATGACGAAGTGCTTAACTTTATTACCAACGGCGCGTTTAAATACCCTGTACGTGCATTGCCTTACGGCTTTGACGGGCGTACTTATTATGCAAAAGTAAGCTTTGAATTTTAATTATTTGAGCTAAAACTTGTTACTAAGCGCAGTTATTTACTGCGCTTTTTTTATGTTTATTTATTATGAAAAAGAGCGTTAAAATACTTGCAAGGTTGAAAATTAGGCATACAATCGCCACTTCTTAAGGTTCTTATTGTTATAAATAGTTAGGAAATAAAATGGCTAAAAAATCGAAAACCAAAGCCGCAAATAATAGTGCGGTAGACACCGGCCGAGGTGTTATTAATCATAATGCGCTGGCGGCGCTAGTAACCTCTAAAGTGTTTAAACCTCAAGTGGTTAAAGCTAAAAAAGGGAAAGGCTCGTTTAAGCGCAATAACAAACACGTAGGACGAGAGTCTTATTTAATCGCGGCTTAAATAGCACCGATCAAATAAGACTTTTAACTACCTACTTTTTGCCAAGCATACGCGTAAGGGTGTTGTCTTTATCAATAATATGGTGCTTTAAAGCGCCCACAATATGTAAACCTAACGCGATAAGAAGCGCATTTGCTGTAATACCGTGAACGGTTTTTCCTATCTCTGCTAAGCCTTGGTTAAAAGCGAGGCTTTTTTGTGGGTTTTCTGGGTTGGGGTTGTGCGGAATAAGCTCTAGCCCGAACATCTCTACGCCATGCCCACCAAAGCCCGACATAATCAGCCCCGAAATAGGCATAAGTAACATGCTTATTATAAGAACGTAATGCACAATTTTAGCTAACACTTGCTCATAATTTGGGTGTTTAACATCGTGCTTTGGCCAGCCATTTACAATGCGCCATGTTACTCTTAATAACGCAAAAGCAAGCAGCATTACGCCAAATGACTTGTGCCAACTCATTAGAAAAAACGCTTTAAAGTTTTCCATATATAGGCCTGAGCCTAATAACCCAATAATTAAAATAGCTACAATCCAATGCAGGCTTATGGTGGTGTTGCTTAACGTACTTGTTGTATCTTTTGTAAGTTTCATTGTGGTTATTCCTAACTTAAAAAGTGGCGCTTAGTTGCGTGTACAATTGAATAATCTACATTAATGCAGCTAGCTTAAACTATAGAGGGTTAAAGTAGGGTTAACGAAACTTATTTCTTAAATTTAAAAGGATAAACCCGCAACGTGAAGTGAAAGTTGTAGGCGCGAAGCTTGCTCGCGCAAGATGATAGTTGCTTCTCTAAAAGCGACGCGGCTCTGAACCTCTTTGTGATTTATTGATCTTTAATACAAAAATGCACAAAGAGAAGGGATAGAGAAGTAAAAGTGGTAGGCGCGAAACTTGCTCGCGCAAGATGCTAGTTACTTCTCTAAAAGCGACGCGCCTCTGAGCCTCTTTGTGATTAATTGAGCTTTAATACAAAAATGCACAAAGAGAAGGGATAGAGAAGTAAATGAGTAGCCAAAGTAACTTGGTATAAGTTATCTGTATATCACCACCGAGTACACCGAGGCGCTTCGCGCTACACAGAGAAAACACCCGTAACGCTTAGTCACTTCTCTTGGTATTCTCCTTCGCTTCTCGGTGGTGAAACAATCACTTTATATCTCGGTTAAGGCGTTGCTTTTAAACGCCAGCAAGCTGAGCGTCAACAAGGTAATTTACCTCGGAGTTAATTTTGTCGGTATGCGCGAAACTTGCTCGCGCGCGATGCTCGTTACTTCTCTAAAAGCGAAGCGCCTCTTAACCTCTTTGTGATTAATTGAGCTTTAATACAAAAATGCACAAAGAGAAGGGATAGAGAAGTAAATGAGTAGCCAAAGTAACTTGGTATAAGTTATCTGTATATCACCACCGAGTACACCGAGGCGCTTCGCGCTACACAGAGAAAACACCCGTAACGCTTAGTCACTTTTCCAGCTATTCTCCTTCGCTTCTCGATGGTGAAACAATCACTTTATATCTCGGTTAAGGCGTTGCTTTTAAACGCCAGCAAGCTGCGCGTCTACAAGGTAATTTACCTCGGTGATAGTCTTGTTGGTAGGCGCGAAAAGCTTACTCACGCGCGATGCTAAGCATCTAAAAATCTAGGCCACTTTCTTTTAAATTATTGGCGATGGTTTGAGAGGGGTTTTCACCAAATAACTGCGTGTAATCTTTAGTAAATTGCCCTGCGTGCCAAAACCCCCAATTGGCCGCTATGATTGATATAGGCTTAGTTTGACCAACCATTTTAAGCTCCCGTCTTACGTTATTTAAACGGGTTAAACGCAAAAACCTAAGCGGATTAATACCTAAAATGCTTTCGAAACTGTACTGCAACGTGCGCCTACTAACAAAAGTAAGCTCGCAAAGTTCGGTTATGGTTATTGTTTTTTGTGGGTTGGCTGCCACGTACTCTTTTACTTTATCGACCACCGCTTTACGGTGTTTGTAGCTTGGGGCTATGTTTTGCTGCGGGTTATCGGCTTGCAGTAAATGCAGTGTTAGCATACTAAGCATATCTTGCTGTGACTCTGGTTTAAGCCCAAAACCTTTATTTATAACCATACTGTTAATAATTTGCCTTGCCGTTTGCAGCGATGAGTCACTTACCGTTAAACGAGCAGATTGTGCAGATGATAGGTTTTTAATAGTTACGCCTTGTAACTGCGCCATGTACTCAATTGAATGCCAATCAATAACCAAACCGTAAATATCAAATTGTTCAGGGGTAATTAGCTCAAAGTCGCTGCTGCTGGTACGGCACATAAATTGATTGCTCGCTACATCAAGGCCATTAATTTTACTTTGCTGCGACTGACTCGGTATGCCAAGCCAAATAGAGTTAGGGGCTATGTTGCATTGCTGGCGCAGTGCACGCTCGGTGTACTCTTTAAAAGCATGAATATCGTTGTAATTTACGCCTTCTATACAGCCATAAAAGCGGCCATCGCTTACTTGGTCGTACTTTTGCTGCCATTGAGTGAGGTTGTGGGCTTGCTCGTCAATATCGTGCGTGTATACCTTGCTCTTTTGTGGTGCGTTGTTGCTGCCTTGCTGCGCCATATAGGTGATGCTCTTTTAAAGTAAACATATTTTTAGTTTAAGTTAATGCCAAATAAAGGCATTAACTTACTGAAATAAAATAATAAAAAACGATTTGCCAAAATTCGATAGCCACTTGGTACAAATTAAGCCTTCTTGTGACTATTCAAAATTGATTTATAGCTTATATGAGGCAAGACCTATACCAAGGTTTGTAATATTAGTTATGCGGAGTAAATCATGGGGCATACGTACAGTTATACTTTAGGAACACATACTTATCAATTCAAGAGCTTAGCGCAGTTAATGGCTAAAGCTACGCCGCAGCGCTCGGGCGATAGGTTAGCGGGAGTTATTGCACAATCGGCACAAGAGCGCGCTGTAGCGCAGATGACATTGGCCGAAGTACCGCTAAAAACATTTTTAAACGATGTACTTATTCCCTACGAGCAAGACGAAATTACACGCCTTATTATTGATGAGCACGATGCAAACGCTTTTAAGCTTATATCGCACTTAACCGTGGGAGATTTTAGAAACTGGTTATTAAGTGATTTTGCAACGCCTGCGGTACTTGCAAGTGTTAGGCAAGCCATTACCCCTGAAATGGCCGCTGCGGTAAGTAAAATAATGCGTAATCAAGATCTCATACTTGTTGCTAAAAAGTGCCACGTAAAAAGCGCGTTTAGAAACACCATAGGTTTGCCTGGGCATTTATCAACCCGCTTGCAACCTAACCACCCAACCGATGACATAAATGGTATAGCTGCCTGCATGCTCGATGGCCTTTTATACGGCAATGGCGATGCGGTAATTGGCATTAATCCCGCCACCGACAACGTAGTGCAAGCCATTAAGTTAATGACACTGATGGATGATGTAATTCAAAAATACGAAATTCCGACACAAAGCTGCGTGCTTACCCATGTAACTAACACCATAGAGTGCATAGAAGCAGGCGCGCCGGTTGATTTGGTGTTTCAGTCTATTGGCGGTACAGAAGCCACAAATTCAAGCTTTGGTTTTAATTTAAATACACTAGCTGAGGCGCAAGATGCTGCGCTGAGCTTAAAGCGTGGCACGGTTGGCAATAATGTAATGTATTTTGAAACCGGGCAAGGCAGCTCGCTTTCGGCTTATGCACACCATGGGCTTGACCAACAAACCTGTGAGGCGCGTGCTTATGCTGTAGCACGCAAGTTTAACCCTTTATTAGTTAATACCGTTGTAGGCTTTATTGGCCCCGAGTATTTATTTGATGGTAAAGAAATTACCCGCGCAGGGCTTGAAGATCACTTTTGTGCCAAGCTTTTAGGCATACCTATGGGGTGCGATGTGTGTTACACCAACCACGCCGAGGCCGACCAAAACGATATGGATAACTTACTTACCTTATTAGGTGTGGCGGGATGCTCGTTTGTAATGGGGATTCCTGGTTCGGACGATATTATGCTTAATTACCAAACTACCTCATTTCATGATGCCTTATATGTGCGCCGAGTTTTAGGCTCGCGCCCAGCGCCCGAGTTTGAAGCGTGGCTTAGCAAAATGAAAATTATGGAAAATACCGCCGAGACTATTTTATCAAACACCTTACCAACTGCCTTTGCTAAGCCATTAAAAGCAGTACAAGGAGGCATGTAATGAAAGCGGTTAAAAGCATAAACACGCAAAGCAGCCACGATCACGATAATGGCAAAGTGGTTGAAAACCCATGGAGCGATTTACGCCGTTTTACCGATGCGCGTATAGGCCTTGGCCGCGCAGGCATTAGTTTACCTACATCTGAAATGCTAGCGTTTCAGCTATCGCATGCTCAGGCGCGCGATGCGGTTAACTTTCCGTTAGATATTAGCGAAATGACAAAAACTCTCAGTGCTATTGATGCGCTTAGCGAGGTTGAAAAACCGCTAAGTGTACAAAGTGAGGCTGTTGATCGTGTTACCTATTTACAGCGCCCCGATTTAGGCCGAAAGCTAAACCAAGCAGGGCGTACAACGCTTTTAAATACTATGCAAAGTAGGCAAAGCAGTACACAGGCGCAATACGATTTAGCCATTGTGGTAGTTGATGGGCTTTCGTCGTTGGCGGTACAAAAAAACGTAGCGCCATTTATAAGCGAGCTTTTAAAGCAGCTTCCTACTGAGCCCTCACCTTACAAAATTGCGCCAATTACCCTAGTAGAGCAAGGCCGCGTAGCGATTGGTGATGACATTGGCGAGCTGTTAAACGCACAAGTGGTAATGGTATTAATTGGTGAGCGCCCAGGGCTTAGCTCCCCCGACAGCCTTGGCCTTTATTTAACGTGGGAGCCAAAAACGGGGCTTAACGATGCGTGCCGTAATTGTATTTCTAATATTCGCCCTGCAGGGCTTAGCTACTTTGAGGCTGCCCGAAGAGCCGTATATTTACTGCAAGAGGCCAAAAAGCGCGGGCTTACTGGGGTTAACTTAAAAGACAGAACACAAGACGATGTAATAGAGCATCAGGTTCAAACCACAAATTTTTTAATCGCGGAATAAAACCATAAAAAGAGGTCAATATGTCTAATAACAATAAAGAGTATCTTGCACAAAGGCAGTTAAAAAGTGGCACTGCGGGCTGGTTATTGCTTGCAGGGCTAGGGGTGTCGTATGTAATTTCGGGCGACTTTGCAGGCTGGAACTTTGGCATAGCCGAAGCCGGCTGGGGCGGATTTGCCATTGCTGCGGTGTTAATGGCAATAATGTATTTAACGCTGGTGTTATCGCTTGCTGAAATGTCGGCAGCAATTCCTGCGGCGGGTGGCGGTTACAGTTTTGCACGACAAGCAATGGGCCCAGCAGGGGGTTATTTAACTGGCCTTGCGGTATTAATTGAATATGCATTAGCCCCCGCCGCCATTGTTATATTTATTGGCTCGGCGGTTGAGGCGTTAACGGGTTTTAATGGCCCGTGGGTATATGCACTGTTTTATTTAACGTTTGTAGGTATTCACTTAGCGGGTGTGGGTGAAGCGCTAAAAGTAATGATGGTGATAAGTGGTTTAGCAGTATTGGCTATTATTGCCACCGCCGTGGCGTTAATTGCTAATTTTGACGCGGCTAATTTATTTGATGTTGCAGTAACTAATGCCGCAGGTGCAAATGAATTTTTACCACTTGGTTGGTATGGTGTGTGGGCTGCATTGCCTTTTGCTATGTGGTTATTTTTAGCAGTAGAAGGCGTGCCGCTTGCTGCCGAAGAAGCTAAAAACCCAGCTAAAGATGTACCTAAAGGCATTATTGGCGCTATGTTATTTTTACTGTTTACCGCTTTACTTGTTGTGGTATTAGTTCCCGCTGCCGGTGGTGCAAACGCAATGGGTGCCAGTGCAGTTCCTTTAGTTGATGCGCTTAACGCCACGGGCAATACAAGCTTAGCCACTGTGGTAAATATTTTAGGCTTAGCGGGATTGGTCGCGTCGTTCTTTTCGATTATTTATGGTTATAGCCGTTTAGTGTTTGCGCTTTCGCGTGCGGGCTATTTGCCGCGTTCGTTATCAATTACTACAGAGCGCAAAGTACCAGCGCGTGCGTTAATTGTACCCGCTATTTTTGGGTTTATTGCCTCACTGAGTGGCGAGGGCGATTTAATGCTAGCCATGGCGGTGGTAGGTGCAACGGTATCGTATGCGTTAATGGCGCTGAGCCATATTATGTTACGTATTAAGCAACCTAATTTAGCTCGCCCGTATAAAACGCCAGGTGGCGTGGTTACATCGGGTATTGCGCTAGTGTTATCGCTTATTGCATTAACGGGTGTGTATGCGTTTGACCCTCGTGCATTTTTATACACAGTAGTGCTATTTGTGATTGGTGCAGCTTATTACTTTGGTTATAGCGCTAAGCATTTAGTCGCTAAAAGTGCAGATGAAGAGTTTGCCATGCTTGCCGATGCTGAAGCGGACTTAGCCGCCTCAAATTAAGGGGGTTAACACTAGGGTAAAAGCGTTGCTTTTAAAACGCCAGCAAGCTGCGCGTCTACAAGGTAATTTACCTCGGTGTTAATTTTGTCGGTAGATACCATCTCTCATTTT
>NZ_PNDP01000054.1:0-26268 GCF_005886415.1 Pseudoalteromonas sp. S327
TTTTAAACTTTCTTTTTAGAAAATTTAAAACCGAAGTTTTACTTAACTCTGTGAGCAGCTCTGCCTCGCTATGCGTTGGCGTTCCCCGTCTCAGTGGGGTCGCATTATAGGGAGATCCGAAAACAGATCAACCCTTTTTTTAGATCTTTTTACTGTTCGAACAAAAATAGAGCAAAACAGCATAAAACTAGCTAAATCACTGGCTAAGATGATGCTTTTTTATACCGATTTTTATTATTTAATATAAATTTCATTGCTATGTTCGTTTAAGACGTTAAGATAGCAAGTTCACAATGTTAAATTAATGTTTATTTCCTGTTTATTGGTAGATCTAAAATGAAATTACCCGATCAAAAATCTTTTATCTTCTCTGTTATTCTTGCTGTAGTTGGTTTTGTTATTGTTGAGTTTGCTTTAGGCAGCTTAGCTTTAAGCCCAGCATTGCTATTTGGTGCTGGTTTATTAATTGGTGGGATTGCTATTGCTGCAATATCATCGGAAGGTGGTGAAGAAGCTGAAGTTAAAACAAAAACACTTTATGTTGGTAATCTTCCTTATCGTGCAAATGAAGGTGTTGTTCGCGCTTTGTTTGAAGAACAAGGTAAAGTTTTCAACGTGCGCCTATTAAAGGATAAAAATACTGGCAAACGTCGTGGCTTTGGTTTTGTTGAAATGGCACAGGCAGATGCAGACAATGCAATTGCTAAGTTAAACGATAGTGAGTTTCAACAGCGTACTTTAAAAGTACGTGAGGCAAAACAAAAACAAGAAGATGATTCTAGCTCTTTACGCACTGAGACGGATCAATCAGTGTAACGTGCTTTATAGCTAGCTTATTACTCAAAACATCAGCCGTTGCATAATATTGCAGCGGCTTTTTTTTGTCTGTAAATTTATTTCCAAAGTTATGCTGCTCTAGTAGGTAGTTTACTCTGCTAGCAATGGCCGCGCCTGAATCGAGTAATTGCACTGCGTTATTAAAGTACGCTTGTATAGCATCGCTAAGAATTGGGAAATGTGTGCAGCCTAGTACAAGTACATCTATATCTGAGTTAATGCGCAAACGCGTAAGCTCTTTATGCAGTTTGAGTGTATCTAGCTGCTGAGTGAAAAATAACTGCTCTGCCAATGCCACCAGCTCAACACTGCTATATAAACTCACTGTTACGTTGCTGGCATGCTCTTTTATTAATGTATGAGTATAGGGGCTTGCAACTGTGGCGGGGGTTGCCAATAAGCCGATGTGCTTTGTGCGAGTTACTTCAGCAGCAGGCTTTATTGCTGGCACTACGCCGACAATAGGTATTGATGTAATTTTGCGTACTTCACTTAAGGCTGATGTAGAGGCTGTATTGCAGGCTATAACAATAAGGTCGACATTAAGCCCGTTTTGCTCAATAAAATAAATGAGTGAGCATAAACGCCCTATAATAGTTTGCTGGGTTTGCGCGCCATAAGGGAGTAACGCATTATCCATAAAGTAGCTGTACTGTGCATCTGGAATACGCTTTTGAATATGCTCAAGCACGGTGGTGCCACCTATACCTGAATCAAATACCATTATGTGGGCTGACAAACTTTGGTTCCTACTGTTTATTAAGAACGGCAGTTTGCCATGAGGTATTTATAAAAGAAAGTAGTTTAGCTTTGCTCAGACTTTAGCGCGTCGAGTGCGTCGCCCGCTGAATTTAATTGGTTTAGGTTTTCAAACATTGCCTGGGTGTAATCAACTAGCTGATCGACTGCTGCTTGATCTTGGTTTAGCCACTCTATAATACCGGCAAGCTGATCTTGTAGGCCTAGTTGCGATGCTTTATCAAATGCATTTTTTAGATCGTCATTAAAAGGTGCGATCGCATCGGCTACTTCTTTTGTTGGGTTTGGCTGATATTGCTCATAACTTTTAACGGTAGCGACTGTTTTTGTTTGGCGAAGATCCATTGAAAATGCAACGAGTTGCTCACTGCCTAAGCTCAGCTCTTGTGCTTTTTCAAATGCTTCATCCAAATCACCACTAAAGAATGTTTTACTTACACCTTGTAGCTCTTCCATCATGGCATTAATAGCATCTTGCTCTTGTTCGTTTAAATCACCATTAACTGACATTGAAAAAGACAGCTCTCGAGATTGCGACGATGAGCTGGCAAACGATTCGCTGTTATTGCTTTGTTGATACCCGCTCGCTGTTTGAGACTCATATGCATCAGCAAAGCTAATACTGACTTCATCACCTTCGGCCGTTGTAAACTTATACTCGGCATTGCTGCTCATGCTTACATATTGTGCTTGGCTTACGCTAACACTGGCCGCTTGTGGGTTAAATAGGGTTTGCTCAAACTCATCAAGCCCCTCAAAAATGCCTTCTTTTGACTTGTCGATGCCCTCTTGCATTTCTTCGTTAAATACACCGGTGCCTTTTAGCTCATCAACCGCTTCGTCTATACCGGTTTGAACACCTGTGCGCGCATCATCTAACATATTTTTTAATTTATCGTCATCGGCACCATTGGCTTTGGCTTTATTAACTGCGCCAGATACAAAGTCGAGTACATTTTTTACTATTTCATCAAAATCGAATAAAGGTTTATCGGCTTGTTTTTGCTCAACAGGTAAACCTAGCTGCTCTGCCATTTTGTCGCCAAGCACTTTTGCAGCAAGTTCTCTGCCTCGCTGTAATGAACTTTCTTGCGGAGATTGGATTGTTGGCTGCTGTAGCGCCTCTTTATTATTGAATTTGTTTACGTTGTTGTTTGGCGTATAGCCATAATTACCGATTTTCATGATCCACCTCCGTTACGTACTTAGCTTATTATCGGCTAATAGTGACAAAACTAAAGTGCATGTTTAAAAAAACAGCAACTTTATTATCAGCAAAACTAGACAAATACTGCTCGCTCCCTACAATAGCGCCGATAAATAGATCTCATAGATAAGGTAGTAGCATTAATGGCAGTGATTAAAATAGATACCACACAGTACGATACGCAGCTAAATGAAAAAGAGCAGCGTATTACGTCGCAATTTAAGCGATTTGGTGTGCAAGCGTTAGAGGTGTTTAGCTCAGAGCCAATTAACTACCGCCAACGTGCTGAATTTAGAGTATGGCACGATGGGGATGATCTATTTCATATTATGTTTGATCAGGTCACGAAAGAAAAAATTCGCGTCGACACCTTTGACCCTGCCGCGCCATTAGTTGGTGAAGTTATGCAGGTGATGATTGATAATTTAAAGTCGTGTGAAGTATTACGTCGTAAGCTGTTTCAAATCGATTATTTATCGTCATTAAGTGGCGAGATTTTAGTAAGCTTGCTTTATCACAAGCCACTCGATGAGCAGTGGCTAACTGAAATAAAAGCCCTGAAAGAAAAACTGAGCAGTAAATACAATATTGACTTTATTGGTCGTGCGCGCAAACAAAAAGAAGTACTAGGCAATGATTTTGTTACTGAGCGTTTAACCGTAAACGGCCAGGAGCTTATTTATCAACAAGTAGAAAATAGCTTTACGCAACCTAATGCTAAAGTAAATATAAAAATGCTGGAGTGGGCACAAGACTTATGTAAACCACTGAGTAATGACCTGCTGGAACTTTACTGTGGTAATGGTAATTTCTCTATTGCATTGGCGGGTTCGTTTAATCGCGTATTGGCTACTGAAATATCTAAGTCTTCTGTGCATTCGGCGCAATACAACATTGCTAAAAATAAGGTAGATAACTTAGATATAATTCGTATGTCGAGTGAAGAGTTTACCCAGGCAATGAATGGTGAACGTACCTTTTCGCGTTTAGAGGGGATAGATTTAAAAAGTTACGATTGCCAAACTATTTTAGTCGACCCTCCACGCGCAGGTATGGATACCCTTACCTGTGACTTAGTAGCCAACTACGAGAACATTATTTATATATCGTGCAACCCAGAAACGCTTGAGCGCGATTTAGATCATTTAACCCGTACTCACAATGTTAAGCGCTTTGCGATATTTGATCAGTTCCCTTATACGCACCACATAGAATCGGGTGTTTTCTTACAAAGAAAATAGTGAGTTAAATTTAAATCACTTCCATAAAAAAAGCTCCTTACGGAGCTTTTTTTTGTTTTAGCAAACCTTACTTGTTCGCTAAATAGTTAATTAATTTACTAATATCTTCTGGCGCGGTAATACCAGACTCACGGCCTAGATTTAATTTGTATTTACCATTTACGATAAAGGTTGGTACGCCACGTAGCGCGCCTTTTTCTTTAAAGTAATTTTGGTCACGCTTCATTTTAGAGCTTAATGTACGTACCGAGAAGCTTTTGTATAGTTTATCAAACTTATCGCCATCAACACCCTGCGCTACAAATACATCTTTTACATCTGCAAGCTCGTTAAATTTAGCGCGCTTAGTGTGAATGTGATTAAAAATAGCCGCAACAATTTTATCTTTTTGCGGAAGTACTTCCGCGGTTGCTAGCGCTTGGCTCATCATTTGTTGGTTTTCTGGATCGCGAACACCGACAAAATCAACATGGCTCTTTTTAAATTTAACGTCTTTATCTAGCTTCGGCTTAAACTCACCAATTAACGCTTCCATGTTATTACAAGCAGGGCAATAAAATGAGAAAAACTCTTTTACTTCTGGCTTTTTAGTCGCGCGCTCTGCAACCACATCGTAATGTACGCCTTCTTCATAAGTGGCGGCTACACTGCTCGCAGCCATAGGCAGTAGTAATGCAAGTAAACCTGCTTTAACTAATTTGATCATTGTTATTGTTCTCCGAGATTAAAGTGTTAGTAAAAAAGCAACTAACTCATTCAGTTCTTGCTGGTTATTAATGGTGTTAATGTTTATTTTATATTTATCGTTTACGATAAAGGTAGGCACACCGGTTAGCGCACCTAGTTTTGAATATTTGTTTTGTTTATCTTGCATTGCACGCTCAGCTGAAATAATTGGCATGCTGGCAATGTCTTGATCAAACGTTGCGCTATCGATACCGTTAACTTCAAGCAATTTTTTAACGTCTTTCATTTGCGTTAAAGGTGCGCGCTGTACATGAATACTTTTAAAAATTTGGTCGCTGATACTTTGTGCTTGACCGTGTTTTTTACCGATTAAGTAGGCGTAGCTTAAGTTGCTTTGCGCCTGTGGTGATACACCGCCTAAAAAGTTAACGTGATTTTTTATAAATTCAGTGCCCTCAGGTAGGCTTTTTTCAATTGCCTTTGCAACAGGCTCAAATTTAAAACAATGCGGACAGTAAAACGAGAAAAATTCGGTTACTTGCGGCTCTGCGCTTTTTTCTACATCAATAACAGTATACTGGTTATCGGCTTCAAACTGTGCAGCAAGGGCTGCAAATGGTAAACATAAAAGTAGTAGGCTCAGTTTCAATTTTTTAAGCATTGGTATCTCGTGTACTTTTTAAATAAAATTTTATGGCAATAACTTCAGCGGAGCTTCTTGCAGTGCTGCAAACTGCTCTTTAAGCGCTAAAATTTGTTGCTCCCAGTATTTGTCTTCAGCAAACCATGAAAAGTTCCGTACGAACGCAGGATCACTCCATCGTTTAGCTACCCAACCCATATAGTGAATAATACGCATTGCACGAAGCGGTTCAATTAATTTGAGTTGAGTGTGGTCAAAATCACAAAACTCTTCATACGCATTTACAAGGGTGTCTAACTGTAACAGCTGTGTTTGACGATCGCCACTGAGCATCATCCATAAATCTTGAATGGCCGGCCCCTGACGAGCGTCATCTAAATCAACAAACATAAGTGCTTCGCCTGCCCACAAAATGTTACCTGCGTGGCAATCACCATGTAAGCGGATCCCTTGCACATTTTTATACTGTGCTTGCGCTTGTTCAATAACCAAGTCCAATATGGTGTAAAAAGCCGTGCTGATCCCCATAGGTACCAAATTACTTTTTTGCAGATGAACTTTAGCTGTATGCAAATATTCTTCGCAGCTAAAGGTAGGTCTGTACTCAAAGGCTTTGCTTTTAGCCACCTGATGCATACGGCCAATTAAACGACCCATTACATCAAGCTGATCCAGGTTATCAACTTCAAACTGCCGCCCGCCTACACTTGGAAATAACACAAATACATAACCTTGGTGCTCAAATAAGCTTTCTCCGTTGCGCTTAATGGGTGCAACAACGGGTACTTCGGCCTCAGCTAATTCAAATGCAAAGTCGTGCTCTTCTTGTATTTGCGCTTTGCTCCAGCGCTCTGGTCGGTAAAACTTAACAACGTAGCGCAGGCCATCTTCCGCCTTAAATTGGTAGACTCTGTTTTCGTAGCTATTAAGTGCTAATAAACCTGACTCTGCATATATACCAACGCTTTCTATTGCATCGAGAATTAAGTCGGGCGTTAAATCTTCAAAACTAAATTTACTCATGGGCTTCTTAATGTAAAAAGCGGGTTACCCCGCTTTTGTTAGTGTGTTTATCGCGCTTTAAAAAAGTTACTCGGTTGCGAAATGCTTTCATCGGGGTCATTAACCGGTGAAAGTACAAAGTTAAACTCCGTCATTGGCGCTTTTAAATCATACGGGTCCATCACAAGTGACAGTGGCACATTATGCGATTGCCCTGCTTGCACTGTAAATGTTTGCTTGCCAATGTACTTAAAGTTTTCAAGGCCTTGAACATCAATATTAAAGGTTTGCTCGTACTGCGCCTTGTTGATTACTTTTAATGTATAGGTGTTTTCTACCAAGCCATTAAAGTCAACACGATACAGTTGGTTACGGTCTCGTATTATGTCAAAGTCCATAGGCTTTCTAAATGCAATGTTAGCCACCAGCGCACTGGTAAGCACCACCAGTATGACCGTGTAACCTATGATTTTAGCTCGCAGTGGGTTGGTTTTATTTTCAGGTGTTTCGAGATTGCGCTCAGTAGTATAAGAAATAAGACCCCGCGGATAATCCATTTTATCCATTACACCATCGCAGGCATCAATACATGCGCCACAGTTTATACACTCGGCTTGCAAACCATTACGAATATCTATCCCTGTGGGGCACACCTGTACACACAAGTTACAGTCTATGCAATCGCCCATTTCTAAATCTTCGTGGGCAATTTTACGCGAACGTGGGCCTCGGCTTTCGCCGCGTTTTTCATCGTACGTTACGGTGTAAGTGTCTTTATCAAACATAGCTGATTGAAAACGTGAATAGGGGCAAATGTGTAAACACATAATTTCACGCATCCACCCTGCGTTAGCGTAAGTACACGCTGCAAAGAAAATAATACTTACCAGCGCGTAACCACCTACATTAAAGGTCACAAAGTCAGGGAGTAATTCACGGATAGGCGTAAAGTATCCGACAAACGAAATCGCCGTATATAAGGCAAATAAAACCCAACTGGTGTGCTTTGCTGTTTTTCGCCAAAACTTATCAAAATCCATCGGGCGTTGATCTAGCTTTTTACGCTGATTAGCTGTGCCTTCAAACTTTTCTTCAAACCAAATAAATATAAAGGTCCATACAGTTTGCGGGCAAGTATAGCCACACCATACTCGGCCATAAAAGGTAGTGACCAAAAAGAGTGCAAACGCGGCCAACATAAATATAAAGGCTAATATAGTGAAATCTTGCGGCCACAGCGTTAGCCCAAAAATATTGTACTTTTGGCCTACTAAATCAAATAACACAGCTTGCTGGCCATTAAAATTTATCCAAGGCAAAAGCATAAAGGCAAGCATGCCTAAAAAGCCTATACGCTGTCTAAGTAACTGATGAAGCCCTTTTACTGAGCGAACATAAATTCGGTTACGTGGGTTAAACCTGTCGTCTTGACGGCTTAAATCCGGTTGTTGGATTTTAACCTCTGCAGGTATATTCTTTACTTTAATTTGCTTGTCCATCGAAGTTCCTCAACGCCGCTTGGAAATAAAAACGTAGCAATATGTGCGTATTCTATACTGTAACTGTAGTTCGTTAATGGTAAGTGTGATTAGTTTAAATAATCAGCTGTTTGAATACTTTCAGATATTTCAGAAATATCTAACTGCTGTTGGCTATTATAACAATACTGGCTAAAATTACAGGTATAGATTGCTAATAATTTATTCATCTCAGTTACTTGCTTTTAAAATGCAGTTTATTACACTGCTTGCTAAATTTACCCCATTAAGATCAAGGTTTACGCATTCATGAAAAAGTTTATTATATTGGTTATTCTGATCCTTGCGTTTTTTACTATTGATCACCCATTAGTTAAAGAGCCCCGCGAAAAGCTATTAGGTGAAGGTGTGGGTTTTTTAAGTGATGCGAGCAAAATAAACCGTAGCCCAGCAGCCAATATGGCTAAAAACCGCATTAGCAGTGCGTTAAAGCTCTCTGAGTCTGAACACGAATATATTGAAAAAACCTTTACCACTGATGATTCAGTGCAGTTATTTCATTTACGTTATTGCCGCGAGCGCGACCTAAATTTATATTTTTACGAAGAGCGTTTAAATACAGTGTGTAAAATTGTATCGGATGCATTAGAACAAAAGAGAGCTAAGTAGTGGATTTTTCGCAGTTAAACAAAAAAGCGAGTGACTCTTTTCATAAACAGCGCACAATACTTAAAAAGCTATCGCAAGGAAAAACCTTGCATTGTGAGCAGTGCGGCGAGGTGTTAACACTCGATTTAGCCACCAGCGAGCCGGGTAAAGGCGTTGTTAAGTGTAAAAAAGGCTGCACTGATATTATTTTAGAACTTGGCGCTTAATTATTCTAAGCGCCGTTTAATATACCTAAAGGCTACTCTTCCCACCCTTCATCTGTAATCAGCCCACTGTTTATGGCTACCACCTCAATAAGCTCGGCAAAGCCTAATGCAAAGTCGCCCATTGATTCGTACTGATACTGATATAAAGCTTCGAGTGTCATACTATTTTGCTGCGCAATTTGCACTCTTGTTTGCTCATCAACAGCAAAAAAGCTAAGCGTACTTAGTGCACTCTCTAGTGCTTCTTTGTACTGAGGCTCTAAAGCGGGAGCTGTTAATAGAGGTTGTGCGTATTCTTGAGTAGCACGTAAAAAACCTTCACTCCACGCTTGGGTATAGTCTAGGTCAAAATTGGCGGGTAACTTGTAACCGGTTTCAAATACTTGCTCACTAATTTGATGGTACAACGCCATAAATAAAAACAGTATTTCTTCGTCTAAATCGTTAGCCGTATTAGGCACTATATGCGCTAACCACTGGTGAACTTCTAATGGGCTTGGCGAACAAATAACCCCAAATAGATAGCCTTGGCTTTGTGTTAAGGACATAGCCTGAGGTTGAGTACTTAAAAATGCACTTAATTGCTGTGCGTGTTGCTCGTTAAACTGTGGTAATTGCATTAAATCTCTTTTATTACATTAAAAATTTAGTGGGTAGCGGCCCTGTGCATCGGGGCGGCCTAAAAACTTAACCGCGTCGTGTACATCTTTTGGTAAGCTAGCATCAGGTTTAACATAGCCTGCTACTTTAAAGTCAAAGTTAGCTTTAAGTGTTGCGTCGGCTTCAAGACCTAACGTGTTATCTGGGTCGACCAAAATAGCTATATCGCCCGACTTACAGCTTAACATGCCACTCAGTGGGCCTATATTAAACCAGCCATTAAAGCCTTTAACATCTATATTTGGGCTGGCAATCTCGCCTTTTAATGACTCACAATAAGGCACACCTGAGGTGTACTCGTTAAGCTCTAAAATGACTCGACCTTTAGCCGTAGCTGGTATAGGTAGTGCAATACGTTGCATGGCACGCTCTACGGTCGAGCGAATTATACCATCGGTAACTTTAACCACATTATTAAATAATCCGTAATTCACATCAGCATAGCCCGAAATATCGCTACGCTCACGCGGATTACCAAATTTTAAATTAGCATTTAAATTACCCGTAAATAACTGCCAGCCAGCAATATCCCAGCGTACATTATTTAGCTGCTCGTCTTGATAGCGCACTTGCATCATTTGGCCTTGCCATACACTCCCTACGGTTTGCCCTATTTCAAGCTGCTTTGGTAAGTACGGCTTAGCTAGGTCTAACGCAATGGCCGCTGGTAATTTCATTATGCAAAACACAATAAAACTAATAAAAAATACCACTGATAATATTATTATTTTTTTCATTAATTACTTCTCTAGTACTAAGCGGCTTACACGTACAAACCCTGATTTATCATCTTTGCTTAAATCAAGGTTCTCTACTGTTAAGCCATGCTGATTAACCAGTTCGTCTAACCATTCTATTAATTGATTAAACTCTACCGAATCAAGCGTTAAACGTAACGAGTTATCGTTAGGCTGCATTTTACTAATAGTAATACGGTAGCGACTACGCGTTGAATTAACCACTTGGCTAATATTTTGATTGCTAATTGCCTGCGTGTTACCCGCCGCTTTTAACTTTACTATGCTTTCATCAACCCATACGAGCAGCTCTTGCTGAGTGACATACGACTTTTTGGCTTTATCTATAGCGTTATTTAGAGGTCTAAAAATTCCCATTACTAAAACAAAAACAACAAATATACCACCAGCAACCATAATCAATTGCTGCTCTTGCTCTTTTAAAGAGCGCCAGTATTGCATTATTTGCTTTTTCATACTGCACCTCGCAGTTTAATTTCGCCTACTACAAAATCGCCATCGTTATTTAACGACCCTTGCTCAACCGTTAACCCTTGTTGCTCAAGTATACTTTTTACTTTACCAAACGTTTGAAAGTCTTTTGCGCGTGCGCGTATTCGCAGCTCATTACGGCGTTTATCGTAACGTAGGGTTTCTGGCGTAAATTCGCTTACTTGCGAAAACACGCCAACCAATTGGCTGGTCAAATCTAAAAACCCAGCTTCACTTTCGCCATTAATGGTTTTAAGCGCGCCCCTGATTTGGCTTTTAATTAAGTTAGGACGTACTTTAGTTCCGGGAAATGCTTTTTGGTATCTATCCACTACCTGGGCTTTAGCAAGCTCAACACGCGAGTTAAGTTGATTTAGTTCAACCAGCTTTATAGCAATGGTAGCAAATAAAGCAACACCGGTAATAATGGCTGCGCCCTTCCAATAACCCCACCACAGTGCACTTTTCTTTTTAAGCTGATACATGCCTTGGCGTAAATTAAATTTAACGCTGGTAAGTTGTTTAGCAAATAAGGCCAATGGTAAATCGTAGTCGCTTGCTTGCGAAATTAGGTTAATACTTTCAGGAAACTGATTAGCCGGGCTATAGTGCTTTACACTCGGTTCGCCAAGTGCACTTAAGTAATCCCTTAGCCAGCTATTTTCAACGGCACTAATATGCCAATCGCCTCTTTTAAATAACCACTGATTATTAAGCTCTATGGCGGTTAATGTATCATCGTCGGCTGTAGGCAGTAGCAGGGCATCAGGTAAAATGGTGTATACCGCCAAGTTATGCTCTGAAAATAAAGCAAGCCAAGCCTCAAACCACTCGCGGTCAGTTAAGGCAACTCTAATTGCATGCTGCTCATTAATCATAGTGGGCTCGCCAATTGCGACAAATAGCTCGTCTATATCGCACGCAATGTCTTCTTCAAGCATGTATGGCAACGCTTGCTCTAACTTACGATTCCACTTAGTCGGCAACGCCACTGTTTTAAGCTGCACCTGATCGCTAGGCAGTAATACCACTACCTCGCGGGTTTGCGCTTTTTCACTTAGCTCACTTAAACGGCTCGCATCGGTTAATTCCCCACTGGCAATTATTTCTTGTTCTTGTGGTGAATAAATTAACCAATTTAATTTATCTTGCTCTGTTTGACCCGTGCGGATCAGCAGTATTTCTGTCACTGTACGCCTCCAAATTTTCGCGCCAGTATCGTTACTTCGCCATTTTTGGCATGAAGTAATGTGGTCATCGAAAAACGCAAATCGACAAATGTCGCCTGCGTTTGTAATTTAAAATATTCGCTATTAATACTAAATAGTTCTTTAACCGAATCTAAATTTGTACCGCCTTGCTGCTGTACCTCGGAAAAAAATTCATCCACGCTATCAAATCCGGTTTCAGAGCGAGCTGCTATAACGGCCTCTGCGCCCGATAACGATAATTCGTCAATCATGGCACTTAAAATAAGTGCCTGTTCGGGAAGTAACGTATTGACGTTAATCGATAATAAGGGGGACCCCGGAATAACACACACAAAAGGTAATACCTTTTCCATTACTAGCGGATTAAAACCTTTTACCAAACGCAGCTCAGAAGGTGATGCAAATAAACTATTTGCGCTCATATAAGGGTAATCACGCGATAAATACTCGTCTTCTTCAGCGCCTGAACGATAGGTAATGCTGTTTTCATCAAGCCAGTCAAATACACTGTCTGCCATTGCTTCTTCGCTTTCCTCGGCAGGTAAATCTTCAATGTTTTCTAATAATGCAAAGAGTGCTTTATGAGCAGGGTTGGTTTTGCTGGTAGAGTTTGGGTCTGGCGCTTCCCCTAATGCATTTAAATTTAAACACGCCTGTAAGTCAGTAATTTTACCGCTTAGAGTACCGTTATCTACAGGGTATTGGGTGTCGCCTTGTGTGGCCCAAACCTGATCTAACGAGGTTTTGTCAGGATCATCGTCTTTACTTAATTTTAGTGCCTTTATTGCCAGCTCTTCACCGCCGTAGGCATACCACTTTGCTTGTTGGTGCCCTTGCAGGTTAGTACTTTTTTGAACCTGCACCATTAAATTAGCACTCATTTCTACGGCTAATATCGCGGCTAGTGCAACTATAAACAGCACAATAACTAATGCGGCACCGCGTGATTCGCGCTTATTCATTAATTACTCTCCCCGCTGTTTTTGCCCTGCCCGGGTACTAAAAAAACACGACGAATAGGCTCTGCCTCAATTTGTTGTAAAGTAACCGCAACCGCTTTAGGTAAGGCTTTTATTTGCCATTGCTCTTGCCATTCGTTGTTGGCATCTAAAAATTCAAATTTAAGCTCTTCAATACCTTTTAAAACAACTTGTACCCGCGGCTCCATATTATCAAGCTGATCTACATACACTCTGTATACACGCTCTAAATTGTCATTAAGCACTCTATACCCTACAGCTTGTAACTCAGAACGAGGCAACAAATTAATAGGGTTTACCCAGCCATCACGTACAAACGCAATACCATCGTATTGGCTTTCTAATATATAACGCCCTGCTAGTAAGTATTGCTCTTGCGCATCACCGGCTTCATTACGTACAGTGCGCTGAGTCATTTGGCTAAAGTCTTGGTCCATTAACCTAAATGCGGTTTGTAGGCCGTTAAGCTCCGCTATTTTTTCATCAGACGCTTCTTTTGCTTTAGTGGTTGAGTCTAAAATTTGGTGAGTAGCCATAATCACCACCGCTAAAATAGCCATAGCAACTAATACTTCGATTAATGTAAATCCGCGCTGCTTCACTTATTAGCTACCTTTATTTAAATAAGTTGAAAGCTCGTACACCGATTGCTCGTATTTTTCGTCGCTAAAAACATTTATCGTCACTTTTACAAAGCTTTTGTCTGCAGTTTTTGCTATTTCTTGCTTCCAAAACCACTCAACGCCCGCCATTACTTCGCTGCCGCGCTCGCCATTTTTAGCCTGCCAGTCTTTACCTTTACTACGCTGCACCACCAACACATTTTCTGCCACCCACGATGCATACGTTTGCTCTTCAAGTGTTGTTAAATGATTTATATGCTCGCCGGTTGCTTGCATAGCTGCAATCCCAGCCATAGCACAAATACTTAACGCCACAAGCACTTCGAGTAAGGTAAAGCCTTTATTTAGCCTCATTATTATGGCTCTTTTCGCAAATTAACAGGGGCTGTAAATTCCCCTTCAATGTAATACACAGGCTCGCTTTGCTCTTTTAATTCAACAATAAGCTGAAAGGCGCTGACCTCGCCAGATGATAAAATAAGGACTTGCGGTATTTTTAGTTTTTCAAGCTCTAATAAGCTATCGTCATCGCCGCCGCTCATTAGCTCACGCCAATTTGCTTGCTCAAGTAAGTTCTCTTGTGACCAGGCTAAATCTTCTAAATTGAGCGTGAGTTTTAACCGTTCATCCAGCTCAATAGGCTTGTAAAGGTCTTCGCGGTCAAAGGTAATCCATTTTTCGCCATCAAATACTAAAAACTCAAGGGTGTTTTCCTCAACCATTAAGCCAAGTTCTATTTGATTTAAAATAGCAAATTCAGAGGCCATGTTAATGGTGGTATGCAGCCTAAGCGCTTGTGTATCAAGCTCATCTTCGGCGCCGCCTTCTAAGCTGTATACCACCATTTTGGTCGCAAATGCGATAATAGTAAGTACCACTAAAATTTCTATTAAGCTAAACCCACGGTGGTGGGCGCGCATACGATTAAGGCTTACTTGCATAGTAAGCCTCGTGCAATCGTATTTAACCATACTACTAGGTTAAGTCGCATTTATTGCTCGTCTTCGTTCCAGTTGCCAATATCATCATCGGTACCGGCTTCGCCATCAGGTCCCATTGAAAAAATATCAAACTTGCCAATTTCACCTGGGCTAATTAGCTGGTACGGGTTACCCCACGGATCTTCTGGTAATTCATTTACAAAACCACCATCAGGGAAACGCTTAGGAATTGGTTCAATGCTGGTTTTATTGACCAATGCTTCTAGGCCTTGCTCTGTGCTTGGGTAGCTTTTATTTTTAAGCTTGTATAAGCTCATTGCATCTTCAAGCTGTTGAATATCTAGATGTGCTTTATCGATAGCAGCTTCTTCTTGTTGGCCCATAATATTAGGCGCCACAATTGACATAATCATCCCGATAATAACCAATACCACCATTACTTCGAGTAAAGAAAAACCTGATTGTTTATTCACGTAAATACCTCATTTTCCAAAAACATAATTTAATTTGGCGTCATCTAAGTAAATACTAACTTAGCTAACCCCTTAAAGCTTAAAGTCCTACCGCTTTATTCATTGCCATTATTGGCTGTAAAATAGCCATTACTATAAACAAAACAATCACCGCCATTGAGGCAATCATTGCTGGCTCTAATAATTTTAATGATACGTTTACCATGCTTTCAAACTCACGGTCTTGGTTATTAGCCGCGCGCTCTAACATTTGTTCTAGCTCACCTGATTTTTCACCGCTGGCGATCATGTGCAGCATCATCGGCGGAAACAACTTAGTTTGCTGTAAAGCCGCTCTTAGGCTTGCACCTTCACTGACTCTATCGGCAGCATCTGCCACCGATTTTTTCATTTTTTTATTCGCTAATACGCCACCCGATATGCGCATACCTTCAAGTAGCGGTACTGAGCTTGACGATAAAATACTGAGCGTACGTGCAAAACGCGCGGTATTAATACCCCGCGCTACTTTACCAAAACCAGGCATGTGCAGTACGCGATCGTCCCACCAAAAGCGAATTTTAGGTTGTTTCAGTGCATGTTTAATGCCTACTGCCAGCGCAGTAATGACTAACAAACTTATAAACCAATAATTTTGTACAAAGTGGCTGCCTGCCATAACCCATTCGGTTGTCCAAGGCAGTACTTGCTTAGTTTTTTCGAAGGTTTTTAAAATTTTAGGCACAACAGTACCGAGTAAAACCGAAACAATACCAATAGCAAAAATAACCAAAATGGTAGGATAAACCATGGCTTGAGTAATTTGGCTGCGCATGTGTTGGCGCTGTTCGGTGTAATCGGCAAGGCGATTTAATACTTGGTCAAGGTGCCCTGATTTTTCACCTGCGGCTACCATTGCTCGGTATAAATCGTCAAATACATGTGGAAATTCACTCATGCCATCGGCCAGTGTATAACCCTCTACTACCTTTGAACGTACCGACATAAGCATACGTTTTAAGCGAGGCTTTTCACATTGCTCTGCCACCGCCATGACAGCCCCTTCAACTGGCAATGCCGATTGAATGAGCGTCGCAAGCTGGCGTGTAATAAGGGCTAAATCGGAGGTTGATACGCTGGGTTTAAAAAAACGACTTAATAACGGCGTTTTTGCGCCACTAGCTTGTTTTTCCCCTTCTGCTGCAGGGACAACTTCAAGCGGCGTAAGTTTTTTTTCGCGCAGCGCTTGGCGAATTTGCTTAGCTGTATCGGCTTCTAAAATGCCTTTTTGCTCTTTCCCTCGGCCATCAAGGGCACGGTATTCAAACGCCGCCATGGTTAGGCTTCCTCACGGGTAACGCGTAGAATTTCTTCAAGGGTTGTTTTGCCTGCCAGTACGCGGCTACAGCCATCTTGGCGTATGCTTGGGCTTTTTTGGCGAATGTATTTTTCAACACTTTGCTCGCCTTTACCGCTGTGGATCATTTCGCGTATTTCTTCATCAACCACGAGTAATTCATGAATACCAGTACGGCCGCGGTAACCATTAAAGTTACACTCTTCACACCCTACTGCGCGGTAAATTGTAGGTGCGCTATCAAACGGTACACCTAGCAGCTCACACTCACGTTCATCAGCAGTGTGACCTTCTTTACAGCTATTACATAAAGTACGTACTAAGCGCTGCGACAGCACGCCTAACAATGACGATGACAGCAAGAATGGTTCTACACCCATGTCTTCCATACGAGTAATTGCGCCCGAGGCGGTATTGGTGTGTAGCGTAGACATAACTAAGTGACCTGTAAGCGATGCTTGCACGCCAATTTGCGCGGTTTCAAGGTCACGTATTTCACCGACCATTACTACATCGGGATCTTGACGTAATATTGCACGAAGCCCACGGGCAAAGGTCATATCTACTTTGGTGTTTACTTGTGTTTGGCCAATCCCCGGAATTTCGTACTCTATTGGGTCTTCTACCGTTAAAATATTACGATCGCGAGAGTTTATTTGGCTCATACCGGCGTACAAGGTGGTACTTTTACCAGAGCCCGTTGGGCCAGTAACCAAAATAATACCGTGTGGTTTACTAATTAAATCAGCAAACAACTCTCGGTTTTGCGGCGTCATGCCTAAATCTTCAAGATTTAAGCGAGCATTGTTTTTATCAAGTAAACGCAGTACTACACGCTCACCAAAGCTAGATGGCATGGTAGATACACGCACATCTACTGCACGCCCTGCAATACGAAGGCTAATACGACCATCTTGCGGAATACGTTTTTCTGCTATATCTAGTTTCGCCATTACCTTAATACGCGAGACGAGTAACGAAGCAAGCTTACGATTAGGTTTAAGCACTTCTTTTAATACGCCATCAACCCTAAAGCGAATCACAAGCTCTTGCTCAAAGGTTTCGATATGTATATCGGATGCACCTTCTTTAATTGCTTCGCTTAACATGGCGTTGATTAGTTTAATGATAGGCGCATCATCATCGCCGGCTAATAAATCTTCGGTTTGAGGGAGCTCATCGGCAAGGGAGAATAAATCGACCTCATTACCAATATCTTCCATCATTTGTTGTGTTTCAGAGCTATCGCGCTGATACGCAGCCTCTAATAGTAACTCAAATTTATCGTCAGCTAATTGCTCGAGGGTAAAGCCTTCACCTGCAATGCGACGCACTTCTAGCAATACTTCAACATCTAGCTCGCCGCGGTAATACACAACTTGCTGTTCATTATTTTTACTAAGCAGTACACCCGCTCTGCGCGCATACGAAAAAGGTAAACGCTTTGGAGGCAACTCAACTAAATCGTTACTTGTAAGTAACTCCTCAGAGCGTGTTTCATCACTACGATGAACCACGTCTTCGTTTATTTGTTCTATTGCGCTAGTCATCTTCACGCTCTGCACGTTCTTTAGAGCTCAATGCCTTTAAGTGCTCTTCATAAGTTGGTGGCAGAATAAGCTCATCATCCCAAGATGGAAGTAAAGGAACATCTGAATTTGGCATAAGCTCTATGCCATCTTCTTTCTCTTTCATTTGCTCGCCACGGATAAAGTTATACTTATTAAAGCTTAACTTATTCATATTAACGCCATCGCGAATAATAGTTGGGCGAATAAATACAATAAGATTACGCTTACGTTTGGTCGTATTTGTTGACTTGAATAAGTGACCTAAAATTGGAATATCACCTAAAATTGGTACCTTAGATACACTTTCTTGCACGTCTTCATCAATTAGGCCGCCTAACACAACCATACCGCCATCATCAGCCATAACGGTTGTGGTAATGGCGCGCTTATTAACAGAAATATCAACAGCGGTTGCACCACTTACACTCGATACTTCTTGTTCAATTAATAATTGTACTGCTGAGCCATCGTTAATTTGTGGGGTTACTTTTAGTTTTACACCCACTTCTTGGCGTTCAATGGTTTGAAATGGATTATCGTTATTACTGCCTGTTTGCGAACCAGTAATAATGGGCACTTCTTGACCCACTATCATCGACGCTTCTTCGTTATCCATGGTGGTAATAGAAGGTGTAGCCAGTATGTTTGAGTTAGTGTCAGTTGAAACGGCCTGAATAATTGCACCCCAGTCGTTTTTAACTAAACCAAACGCTAAGCCATTAACACCACTTAGTAGCGAGGCAAGTGCCGAATAATCACCCTCAGTTGTTTCATCGTAGCTGGTTACGTTACCTGATTCTGTGCCTATTATTGTTTGTGTGGTTGTGGTGTCTTGCGCTTGAATACCTGCAACCGCTAATGAGCCTACAGGCACAGTTGAGCCATTATTAAACTGCAACATACCGCCATCTTCTGAAATCCATTGCGTACCTAAGTTAACGCCATCCGATTCCATTACTTCAACAATAATCGCTTCTACAAGTACTTGCGCACGGCGAATATCGAGCCTATCAATCACGGTCTCTAATGAGCGCATGGTGTCGGGCTGTGCCGTAATAACTAATGAGTTTGAGTCAGGGTGGGCTTCAATACTGGCATCGTTTTTATTGTTTGTACGAGTTTTACTTGTGCCTTGGCCATCTTCTGCAAGCGTTTTACTTACGCCTTGCAGTACTTTTACTAAATCCTCTGCTTTGGCGTAGTTTAAGTAAAATACTTTGGTATTACCTTGGCTTTCAAGTTCGCCATCTAGGCGCTTAATTAGTTCTATAGCACGGGTACGGGCTTGCCCTTCACCGCTTACTATTACGCTATTAGTACGGCCATCGGCAACCACCTTAGGGATTAAAAACTCTGGAACGCTGCCTTTACCGCTGTCTTTGTAAATATTTTCAACAACCGATACTACATCATCTGCTGTTGCATATTTAAGCTTAACAATATCTACACGCTTATCACCGGCTTGATCTACCGAGCGAATAATTTCTACTAAGCGATTAACCGACGCTGCATGGCCAGTAAGCATCATGACATTGGCAGCATTAAAGTTTGCTACATGGCCACCGTCTTTTTGGTCGCTAAATTGACGTACTAATGGACCAAGCTCTTGAACACTTACATTTTTAACGCGTACCACACGGGTGATCATCATATCGCCCGATGCAGTGCTGTTTTCTGTAATTAGCGGTACATTTGATTTTTTAGCGTCAGAGCTTTTTTCAATCTTGATAATACCGTTGTCCATTTCTACTGCTGAGTAGCCATACACTTCGAGTACATTTAAGAAAAATTGGTAGTACAGTGCTTCATCCATTAACTCATAACTACGTACGTTTACTTTACCGCGCACATTTGGGTCAATGATCACTGTTTTATTAAGGTTTTTACCAACAATGTTTATAAACTCGTTGATATCTGTGCCTTTAAAGTTTGCAGCATATTCAACAGCTGAAACCGACAACGAAATACTGGCTGCTAAAAAAAGCGCTGCGTACTTAGCTAACCCTTTTTTAATTTTTTTGAGGTGTAGCACCTGAACCATTATGTTAAAACTCCAAAGCTAAGTTATTGCAGGCTAAATTGCACATCGATTTGCTCACCATCACGTTCTATCGTAATTGTGGCATCGCTGGTATTACGCAGCTCATTAATAGCTGCCATTGCCTGTTGTAAATCTGTTAATTGGTAGCCGTTAATAGCCACGGCTAAATCATTATTCTGTAGGCCCATTTGTTTAAACAGAGCAGGCTCTTTACCTGGGCTCAAGCGATAGCCGATTAACTCGCCATCGCTCATTGCTTGTGAAACACGAATATAATCAAATAACTTACCAGGCTCACTTAGTAGCTCTTCTCGTGTTTCTATTATTGCTTCTTTTACATCTGGGTCAGCGGTTGCATTAATTTGCAACTCGCTTTGTTCTATTTTTTGCGGCCCCATGTCTTGTGCTTCGCGAGCGGCAAGGACAGGCATAGACACTTTTTTACTAAAGTCGAGACCATCTAGCATTAGCGTTTCAAATCGGCCGTTTACACTTAAAATAACCCGATCGGGAAGTATTTGCGCAACCTCTGCACGGGTGCCTTGTACAACCTCTTCAACTAAGTAACTAACTTGTCGCCCCTGTGACTCAATAATAGCAATACCTGCCTTATCGTCGTTACTTACAGCAACAATACCAGTTAGATTAATACTTAAACGTGTTTCTGGCGCATTATTAATTACTTCGTTTTGCTGCGCAGTATTGGTTTTATTTGTTACAGTTTTTTTACCAAATAAAAATTGCTCTATAATATTTTGTACTGAGGTAGTACTAGAAGCCTTCGATGCGGCTGAATAGTGAGATGGAGCAAGCGGTGTAGAGATCGGTTGTGGCCATACCAGCCATACTAATTTTGAGAGTAAATAAGCAAGATAAACAACGACTAACAGCGTAACTACTGCGCTTAATTTAGCATGGGGTAGCCGTGTTAAAAATTGTTTAAGCTGTTGAATTTGCTGTTCCATAATAATGTTCTTATTTTAATTTACTGCATAAGCGCCTACCCATAGTACCCTTTCAATTTTCATTCAACAAGCACACTAATATTAAACTTTGTAAACAGATTAATATAACAATGTAATGTTGACTAAAAAACCTGCACGCGCCGTAATACCTTCATCCTACGATGATTTCATGATAAATTTTACGATATATAAATAGTCGATTGAAGAAGCCTAATGAGTAAAAAAAATAATACTAATGCCGACTCAGACCACAACAGTGAGCCAAAAGTTCGATTAGATAAATGGTTATGGGCTGCGCGCTTTTATAAAACCCGTGCGCTTGCACGCGAAATGGTGCAAGGCGGCAAAGTACATTATAATGGGCAACGTACTAAAGCGAGTAAAATTGTGGAGGTTGGCGCAACCATAAAACTTGCCCAAGGCGTTGATGAAAAGCTTATCAAGGTACTTAAAGTGCTTGAAAAACGCCAAAGCGCCCCCATTGCACAGACCTTGTATCAAGAAACTGATGCAAGTATTGCAAAACGCGAAGAAAACGCCATCGCACGCAAAAATAACAGCTTCTTTGCTCCACATCCGGATAAAAAGCCCGATAAAAAGCAAAGACGCGAACTTTTAAAAATGAAATCAAGTTAGGTATAGCCGCTCATGCAACAAGATTTACTTCACCGTTATTTATTCGACAAACTCGATGTTCGTGGCGAACTCGTTCAAATTGAGCACGCCTACAACGAGATGATAGCTAATCACAATTACCCTGAGCCAGTTAAAGCATTATTAGGTGAATTACTCGTTGCAACGTGTTTATTAACTGCCACTTTAAAGTTTGAGGGTGAAATAGCCGTTCAGCTACAAGGCGATGGCCCTGTTAAATACGCTGTTATTAACGGCGACGATAAACAAAATATGCGTGGTATTGCGCGCATGCAAAGCGAGGTTAGCGGCACAACGGTAAAAGAGCTTGTAGGTAAAGGTTATATGGTTATTACCATTACTCCAACCAAAGGCGAACGTTATCAAGGCATAGTGCCTCTTGAGCACGATACATTAAGTAAATGTATTGAAAGCTACTTTGAGCAATCAGAACAGCTAAAAACACGCCTTTGGTTTGCAACCGACACAACAGAAGGGAAAGCCAAAGCCTGTGGGTTGTTTTTACAAGTACTGCCTGTTGATAAGCAAAAATCAATTAATGACTTCACTCACTTAGAAGCCTTAAGCGATACAATTAAACGCGAAGAGCTATTAGAGCTTGATGCCAATACCGTATTAACGCGCTTATATCACGAAGATAACCCGCGCGTATTTGACCCGCAAGCTATTACATTTAAATGTGGCTGTAGTAGAGAGAAAACCATTACTGCTTTAGTTAATGTAGGCCAACAAGCATTACTTGATGATGTTGCTGAAAATGGCGCTGTTAACATTAGCTGCCATTATTGCCTAAAAGAATATGTTTTTGACGAGCAAGATATTAAAAACATTTTTAATTAACCTCCCACCTCATAATCAAATATAAAGCCGTAAAATATGCGGTTTTATATTATAAAATGATGATACCGGTGTCATGAATTTTGTTAATTTACTGACACCGGTATCATTGAAATTATTCATGTTTTTTAGCAAATATATGTGTTTTTAGGGCCTTTACAGGCTCGAATATCTCAAATCCTTCTGTTACTATAATTTCAGCTTAAGGGAACTAAGAACCCAGAGCTATCCCGTTCAAACTCTCACACATAGTTAGGTATAAACATGACTACAAGCGCAACACGTTTTGTCGATTTAACCGCAGCTGAACTTGTCGAGCATGCGATTCGTCGTGGCGAAGGGACACTAGCCGCAAATGGAGCCTTTGTTGCAATTACAGGCAAACGCACTGGTCGCTCTCCTAAAGATCGCTTCATTGTAAAAGAAGCAACAACGCAAGATGATATCCAATGGGGCAATGTAAACCGCCCATTCGATGCTGACAAATTTGACGCTTTATGGGCTCGCGTAGAAGCACATGTGCAAAGTAATGACCACTTCACCTCTCACCTAGAAGTTGGCGCAGACCCTGAGCACTATCTACCTGTAGTTGTTACTACAGAAACAGCGTGGCACCATATTTTTGCTAAAAACATGTTTATTGAGCCTAAAAACTATAATGCATCTGATTTACCCCAATGGCAGGTAATGAATGTGCCTTCGTTTGTTTGTGACCCACAACGTGATGGCACCAACAGCGACGGCACTGTTATTATTAACTTTGCTCAACGCAAAGTGTTACTTGCTGGTATGCGTTATGCCGGTGAAATGAAAAAATCGATGTTCTCCGTTCAAAACTTTCTTCTTCCAGCAAAAGGTGTATTACCAATGCACTGCTCTGCTAACGTAGGAGAAGCGGGTGATACAGCACTATTCTTTGGTTTATCGGGTACTGGTAAAACAACTTTATCGGCCGACCCAACACGCTTTTTAATTGGTGACGACGAACACGGTTGGGCACCAGGAAGCGTATTTAATATCGAAGGTGGCTGTTACGCAAAATGTATCGACCTCTCACAAAAAAATGAGCCAGTAATTTGGAATGCTATTCGCTTTGGTACAATTTTAGAAAACGTTGTACTTGATGAAACACGCACACCTGACTTTAACGATACAAGCTTAACGCAAAATAGCCGTGCCGCTTACCCACTAGAGCATGTAGAAAAGCGCAAAGTTGAAAACCGTGCTGGCGAGCCAAAAGCTGTTGTATTTTTAACCTGTGATGTGAGCGGTGTTTTACCGCCGGTTTCTGTACTTAGCGAAGAAGCCGCTGCTTTTCACTTTTTAAGTGGTTACACGGCTAAAGTGGGCTCTACAGAGATTGGCTCAACTAGCGATATAGAATCTACATTCTCAACGTGTTTTGGCGCCCCTTTCTTCCCTCGCCCTGCAGGTGTTTACGCTGAGCTGCTTATGAAGCGTGTACGCGAATTTGGCGCAAAGGTTTACCTTGTTAATACAGGGTGGACAGGCGGCCCATACGGTACTGGTGAACGTTTTGATATTCCAACTACCCGCGCTGTAATAGATGCAATCGTATCTGGTAAGTTAGCCAATGTAGAAACTCAGCATATCGATGTATTAAACCTAGACGTACCAGTGGAAGTCCCTGGCGTGGATAGCAAGCTACTTAACCCAATTAATACATGGGAAGATAAAGCAAAATATAACGAATATGCAGCAAAACTTGCCGCTGACTTCACTGAAAACTTCGCTAAATACGATGTATCAGATGATATTAAAAATGCAGGCCCAAAAGCATAATTAATTACCAAGCCTGATGTAAACGCCAGCCTATAAAGCTGGCGTTTTTGTTAGCTAAGCTAATTATTTTATTGCTGCGACATTTTGTCGCAGTTCTTTTCTATTAAACAAAGATACAATGCGCCTTCCCTATACTGCATATTTTTAATGGTCACTCTTTTATGCGTTTTAATGGTTCATGGCGAAAAATAGCAAGGCGTGTACATTTATACCTAGGATTATCTATTGGAGGTGTACTCGCACTCATTGCTCTAACAGGTTCTATACTCGTTTATTACCCCGAACTAGATGAAAATATAAGTAATTTAAGTACAGAAACAGCGAGGCCTATAAATTGGGATACCGCATATCAAACACTAAAAACTCACTACCCAGATAAACAAGGCTCGTGGCGTTTAGAAAGCACTAAAAATAAACATTATATTCCCGCAAGATATTACAACCCAAACGAAACAGTGGATCACGCTTTCGCACCACTTATGGTTTGGCTAAGCCCTGATGGCAGGCTTATATTACGTGAGGATGTATGGGGTAACTACTTTGTTACCTGGATTTATAACGTACACTTCTCGTTACTTGCAGGTAGCGCTGGTACAATCGTTATAGGTTATATAGGAATAGGTAGCCTTATACTCCTCATATCAGGCCTATGCGCTTGGTGGCCAAAAAAAGGGCTATGGACTAAGGCTATAAAGTTTAAAGCGCGCAGCTCTTTACTGGGCGTGTTATATGACTGGCACAAGTTGCTTGGTTTAATTTTTGCTCTGCCTTTAATCTTATTAACAGCAACCGGCATAATGCTAGCAATACCCAAGCAAACCGATCCTTTAATAACAGCCCTGCTTGGAAATATAGATAAACCTAACAGCGCAATAATAAAACCCCAGCGCAGTATTTCTTTATCAGCAGCACTTAGTACAGCACAAGAGGCCATGCCAAATACACGGCTAGCATGGGTAGAAACCCCGTCAAATCACAATGCGGTATATCGGTTTAGGTTCAAAACCAAAAGCGATCCCTCTTATCGCTTTCCTCACAGTTATGTGCAAGTAAATGCAAGCACAGGAGAGCTCATAAGTGTTTTTAATATAGATAAGATGAGCATTGCCAGTAAATTTAAAAACTGGTTGCATCCACTTCACAATGGCAGCATTGGCGATCAGCCATTACGAATTTTATGGGTTTTATCAGGTGTAGCCACCGCTTTATTATTTGCCCTGGGGCTTTTTAGGTGGCTCATTAAAACGAAACGATTTAAATACACTATAAGCTAATGACAAAGCTTATTTAAAATATCAAACGAGCCCTTTACAACCTAAACCTGCTTGTATAGCTACGACCTAAATTACGAGCTGCTCATGCAGCGTAAATCAAAGCAAAAGCTATATAGATAGTCAAACTGCCTTATACAAAACTTAAGGTGCTACGCTTGATAATAAGCTAAGCTCTATGAACTGTTTAAAATTAATTCATTACTTTAAGTTATATTGCGTGCTTTCATCGCGAGTTTCGTGATCCTCAATCCACGCTACAGAGGAGTGGCGGAACTATATAAAGGCAGGTATTTCACTTTTCTAGAGACGTAGAAAAAATGCTTCATTTCTTAAGCAGCGATCTGCTATTAGGAGTCGGTGTGCTACGCTGTCAAATGTCGTGCGGACTAAGGTACGCATATATAAAAACACTATATTTACCATACAAAGATGTGTGGTGAGCCTTATCCGCGGGTTTCGTGATACTCAACCCACGCTACGGAGGTGGGGATATTACGTAAAGACATGTATTTAACTTGTCTGCAGACGTAAAAAAGCCCGGCTCTTTCGAGTCGGGCTTTCTTGTATTTGGAGCCTGGCAATGTCCTACTTTCACATAGCAAATGCTACACTATCATCGGCGCTGTTTCGTTTCACTACTGAGTTCGGCATGGGGTCAGGTGGGTCCAAAACGCTATGGTTACCAAGCAAATTAGGTGCAAAGGATTAATGACAAGCACGTAGTGCTACTTTTTCCTTTGCGCAAGGCGCCTCAATGTTAACGCTACGCGCTAAGAGTCACCTCATAAATTTGGAAAATTCTGATAATATTTTTTAAGTCTAAGTATTTATCTACTCTAGCTATTAACTTCTGTCGCTTGTTTCTGTCACAAAACGCGTTTGGCGTTGTATGGTTAAGCCTCACGGGTAATTAGTACAAGTTAGCTTAATGGCTCACACCA